>JAYTRB010000410.1:0-5452 GCA_043746425.1 Planctomycetia bacterium | reverse complement strand
ATCGTTCGCGACTGACGCGCGTCGACCGCATCGGGAGCGACCGACATGCGAATTGTTCCTCCACCGGGGAACTGACCGATCGGCAAGTTCACCTCGCCGTGGTCTTGCGGAACGACGCCATTGACGAGGGCGACGTAGTTTTTGAGCACGCGTCCCTGTTCGAAGTGAATCGACAGTTTTCGGTGGGCGAGATGATCTTTCGTGCAGACCATGACACCGCTTGTCAGCCGATCGAGACGGTGTACGATTCCCGGTCGAACGAGACCCTTGAGTTGGGTCTGCCGGTCAAAGTGCGCTTGCAGGATGTTGGCCAGCGACCCGGTCACGTAATTGCCGCAGGGATGGACGACGATGTCGGGGGGCTTGTTGACGACGACCAGCCACGAATCCTCGAACAGAATATCGAGCTCGCGCGGCTCTGGCGGAAGCAGGTGGTCGGGGGGCTCGATCAGTCGCACCTCGATCACCTGCCCTTTGTAGACGCGGTTGTCGGATTCGGCGACGACCCCCTCAATGCGCACCTGCCCGGCGCGAACCAGTCGCTGCATGCGGTATTGAGTGTAATTGCGAAAGTGGCGCACCAGAAAACTGTCAATCCGCACGCCGTGCAGATAACTCTCGACAGTCAATTCGGCGGTGAACGGGTATTCGACACAGGCATTCAACGGAACCGACCTCGCGGAGATGAAGTTGGTTCGAAACGTCGTACGCCGCGATGGCGACAAATATCCGAAAACCAAAATCCGTATGACGACGTAAACTCGAAGATTCAAAAGAGAAAACGCACAAAGCACTCTGCCGGTCAACAATAGAACAAGCTCGAAGACTTTCCAAGCCTGTGGGAAGCGCGAGGCTGCCTTGCGCGAACTCACGCTGCGGCACGACCAATTTCGGATCGTGCAGTATTCAACTCGATGTGGCAGCCGATGCCTCTGGGGGCCGTAGCGACCCCGCAGTCGAATCAAAGAGGCTCTTCTTGCCGACCATTCTCGCGACGTTTCGACCGACGAGGGTGCACTCGGCATAGCAAATGACATCGAGCCCTGGAAACAACCGCGGCAACTCGTTCGAGGTGAGTGCAAAGGCCGGATTTGTCATTTGACTGTCAGGGCGATCGAGGTGGGCCGTCGTGAACGTTTCGTAGAGGAGACGGCCGCCTGGCCTCAGCGAGCGCTGAAGTAGACCAGGTAAACGTCTGCGTTCGAGAAACCGAAAGACGAGAATCAGATCGTATACCGCGGGCTCTGGTTCAAATATGTCGAGATCGGCGGCGATCCAATTGACTTGAGCCCCCGAGGCTTCTGCCAGTTTCTCGGCCTGCGCCAGTCCGACCGAGGAAATATCGACGGCATCAACCTGCCAGCCGTGTTGTGCCAGCCAGATGGAATTGTGCCCCAGTCCGCACGCCGGTTCGAGGGCCCGGCCTGGTGGAAGGTCGACGATTTGTTCTCTCAGCCAGTCGTCTGGGATGAGCCGTTCAGGAATGGGCTTTTCGGCGTATTTCGCATCCCAGCGATGACGGTCAGTGGAGGACATGGAGAGTGCCGCGCAGGAGGAGACGATAAACGGGCGTGGTTCTTCTCCCCTTTTGTTACTCTATTGCTGCTTAAGTCTGTCGATCAACATCTCTCGAACAGTTTGCGGGTCGGCCCCTTTGACGGCTTTCATGACCTGCCCGATCAGCGCGCCGGCTGCTGCTTGTTTGCCCGCTTTGAAGTCGGCGACCGGTTTGGGATTCTTGCCAATCACTGCGGCGATAACCCGGTCGAGTTCGGCGGTGTCGGTGACGAGTGCCAGCCCCTTCTCGGCGATGATCTGGTCGATATGGGCTGACGAAATGGGGTGCCGCGAGCGATTCTCGACAAGCAATTCCAGGAAGACTTCGCGGGCGCTTTTAATCGTGATCTGCTTTTTGTTGATGCGGATTAAGAGGCCGGCCAGAACGGCTGCGCGAATGGGAAAGTCTCTGATCGACATATTCCGTTCGTTCATCTCGCGCAGAACATCCTGAGTCAACCAGTTGCAGGCCTGCTTGCCGTCGCCGCACAACTCGGCAACCTCTTCGAAGTAGTCGGCGAAAGCCGGCCCCTGATCGATCGTCACCCGCGCGTCATATGAGGAAAGGCCGTACGTGTCGATCATGCGCTGGCGGCGATTGGCCGGGAACTCGCATAACGCGGATTTGATGCTCTCGATGAACTCCTTTGTCACCGTCACGGGAACGAGGTCTGGGTCGGGGAGGTAGCGGTAGTCGGAGGCTTCCTCTTTGCCACGCTGCGAGAACGTGACTCCACGAACGGCATCCCAGCCACGAGTCTCTTTGGGAACATCGCCGAGTTTCAGGCCCGACTTCTGCCACTCTTCATGCTGCCGTTTGATTTCAAATTCGAGAGCCATTTCGACGTTACGAAAGCTGTTGAGGTTCTTGACCTCAACGATGGGGGTCGCAATTTTGTGGTTGTCGTCCTGATGAATGTGCAGGTTGACATTGGCGTCGCAGCGCAGGCTGCCCTCTTGCATATTGCAATCCGACACATTGAGATAAGTCAGGAGCAGCTTCAGTTCTTCGAGATAGCATCGGGCCTCAGCTGGCGATCGCAAATCGGGCTGTGAGACGATTTCGAGCAGGGGGGTGCCGCAACGGTTCAAATCGACCTGACTGTCGGTTCCACGCCCGGATTCGTCGTGCATGTTCTTGCCAGCATCCTCTTCGAGATGAGCGCGGATGATGCCGACTTTGCGTTTTCCTCCAGTTTCGAGATTGACGTCGATTTCGAGCGAGCCATCGTCGCTGAAGGGAAGATCGTATTGACTGATCTGATACCCCTTGGGGAGATCGGGGTAGTAATACTGTTTGCGATCCCATTTGGTGAAGGGGGCAATATCGCAGTTGAGAGCGAGGGCCGTCTTGACGGCAAGTTCGAAGGCCTGCCCATTCATCACCGGCAGCGACCCCGGCAATCCCAGGCAGACGGGGCAGGTCTGCACGTTGGGTTGTGTGGGGTTGAACGCCGTCGAGCAGCCACAGAAGATCTTGCTCTTTGTCAGGAGTTGAACGTGGACTTCGAGACCGATGATGGTGGTGGCTGTCATTGGAAAGTAGTCGCCAGGTCAAGGAGATGATCGTTGTGATTCTGTCGATCGTGGTTCGAGTCGTTCACGATTTCTTGATTCTGAAGAAAGAAAAAGAGCTCAGAGGCGGGTGTTTCGCAGGTCGTTTCCAGAATTGCCTCACGGGCTGCATTGTCAGCTTCACCTGTCAGGTGCAGATCAGTTAGAACCTGTTTCTTATTCTTATGAAGGGCAAGTCTTTCTGTCAGCCCGATCGTTGCCGGTGTCTGGCGGTGGGTCACTTCAGCCCCAGAGATATTTCGGGAACTGAGCACTAGCCCTCCGGTCGCCGAAGGTGCCATTGGGTCGCGCGCTCATACATGCGCGCGGCCCGCAGCAGTCGTTCTTCTTCAAATGGCTCCGCCAGCAGTTGCAGGCCGATGGGCAGGTTGGCCGAGCTAAAGCCGGCGGGGATGGAGATTCCTGGAAGTCCAGCCAGGTTGGCGCTGATCGTGTAAATGTCCGAGAGGTACATCGCCAGCGGGTCGTTTACCAGTTCGCCGATCTTGAAGGCCGGTGTCGGCGCGACCGGCGAGGCGATCACGTTGACCGAGCGGAACGCCTCGTCGAAGTCATTGCGGATCAATCGGCGAACCTTAAGCGCTTTGACGTAATAGGCATCGTAGTATCCGGCCGACAGGGCGTACGTCCCCAGCATAATGCGGCGTTTGACTTCAGCCCCGAAACCTTCTCCCCGGCTGGTGCAATACATGTCGATCATGTTGTCGAACGTTGCCGCGCGGCGCCCATAATGAACACCGTCGTACCGTGCCAGGTTGCTCGAGGCTTCGCAAGGGGCGACGATGTAATACACGGCGACGGCGTACTTCGAGTGAGGGAGCGAGATTTCGTGGATTTCGGCCCCCAGAGAGCGGTAGACCTCGAGCGCCGCGCGTATCGCCTGTTCGACTTCAGCATTGAGGCCGCTGACAAAATGCTCTTTGGCGACGCCGATTTTGAGTCCCGCCAGCGGTTCTTCGACTTTCCGGCTGTATTCAGGGACGGCGGCAGCGACTGATGTCGAATCACGAGGGTCGTGACCGGAAATGGCTTCCAACAGCAGTGCGGCGCCCGCCACGTCATTGGCGAATGGGCCAATCTGGTCAAGTGAACTGGCATAGGCCACAAGTCCGAATCGCGAGATGCGGCCGTAGGTCGGCTTCATCCCCACGACGCCGCAGAACCCGGCTGGCTGGCGAATTGAGCCACCCGTGTCGCTGCCCAGGGAGAGAGGGGCCATTCCGGCGGCGACCGCGGCGGCCGAACCACCACTCGAACCGCCGGGCGTGCGGCCGAGATCCCACGGGTTGCGCGTCGTCTTGAAGGCGGAGTTTTCGGTCGACGACCCCATCGCGAATTCGTCCATGTTCGTTTTGCCGATGAGAATGGCATCGGCCTGCTTAAGCCGGGTGACGACATGCGCGTCATAGGGGGGGACGAAGTTTTCGAGCATCCGGCTGCCGCAGGTGGTTGGGATGCCATTGGTGCAGATGACATCCTTGACGGCGATGGGCAGTCCGGCCAGACATCCGACACGCTCGCCCCGCCGCCGCTTCTCGTCAATCGTTTGCGCCTGTGCCAGGGCAGATTCGCCGTCGACGTGTAGAAACGCGTTCACCCTGCCGTCGCGTTCGGCGATGGCGTCAAGATACGCTGTCGCGATCTCGACACTGCTCAAATCTCCGCGCTCGAGCCGCTGGAGCAGTTCACCGGAAGTCGCTCCGATAATCGACATAGTGTTGGTTTATCCTGGGTGGTTACGGCTAATCGAGAAGCCGCAAGCGTTTTACAATCGCGTTCGGTCGGGTTCATCGCCGCGCGTATTGTGGCTGAAACGGCAAAAGATTCCAACCCTGGCGCGGCGTGCAGCGCCACGTGCGTCGCTGACAGCCATAAATGCGCTGGTTGTACGCGGTGAACACGGGGTTGGTCTCAAGGCGAGCGACGAAAAACAGTGGTTCGATGTTTGATCGACAGCCAGCTCAAGAGCGGGGTGGAGTGGGCGCGGGATGCAGACCGCCTGAAGGTGGTGCTGCGAGCGCGCCCCAACATGTCGGCGAAGGGGCGTCACTCGGCGTCGAGGATCTGCGGCACGAGGAAGAATTGTCCGTCTGTCTTGGGAGCGTTCGACAACGCAGCCTCACGCGACAGCGATGGAGTAATTTCGTCGATGCGGAAGACGTTGCTGAGCTCGACGGCATGAACCATCGGCTCAACGTCTTCGGTATCGACTTCGTTCAACGAGTCGATATAGGCCAAAACACTTCCCAGCTTTTCGGTGTATTCGTCGACCTCGGCATCGCTGAGTCTGAGCCGTGCCAGACGGGCGACTTTCAGTACC
>JAYTRB010000409.1:0-8044 GCA_043746425.1 Planctomycetia bacterium | reverse complement strand
ACGGACCATTTCCGGCGATCGTTTGCATCCATGGAGGTGGGTTTCGGGCGGGACATCGGGACGGTTACAATGGATTGTGCCTGACACTGGCGCAGCATGAATATATTGCTGTCACGGTCAGCTATCGTTTGGCGCCCAAATATCCGTTTCCTGCGGCTGTGTATGACACCAAGGCCGCCGTGCGTTTCTTGCGGGCGAATTCGCAGAAATACAAAATCGATTCGCATCGTATTGGCACGACGGGCGGCTCTGCCGGCGGGCACCTTGCCCAGTTTCTGGGTGTCACGGCGGGTGTTGCAATGTTCGAGGGAGATGGAGGCCATCCCGAACAATCGAGTGCTGTCGCCTGCGTCGTCAATGTTTACGGGCCTAGTGACTTCACGAAATCGTATGGCAAGAGCGTCGACGCGGCCGAGGTTCTGCCGCTGTTTCTGGGAGGAAATCTTGAGACAGCGTGGCATCAGCACATTGTCTCAAGTCCGCTGTATTGGGTGACACCCAATGCCGCCCCAACCCTTTGCATACACGGCACCGAGGACAAATACGTGGCACATGAACAGGCCGTGTGGCTGATCGACAAGTTGAAAGCTGCAGACGTCGAGGCCGAACTGCTCACCTTACCTGGCGCGGGACACGGCTTCAAAGGCGAGGACGCCGCCAAGGCCGATCTGGCGCTGATCGCGTTCTTCGACCGGCGACTGAAAGAGCACGACGGCAAATGACTGTCCTGGGCGAGTGGCAAACCGTTGATATTGCGGAAAAAACTGCGGATGTTTTCATCCCTGCCAGACGACCGACGACGAATTTCGCGGTGCTCTTTCTGCACGGCCACGGTCTGCTGACACTTAAAGACAATGCAATCTACACCGCCCAGTTCGAGCGGCTGGGAATTGCCTGCGTCTGTCCGCACGGGAAACGTTCGTGGTGGGGCGACCGGTTGTGCCGTGAATTCGACCCCCGCGTTACCCCTTCCGACCATTTGCGGCACAGCGTTCTGGAGTGGATGAGAGAGCATCTCGATGCCACCCCCCCGACAATTGCGCTCCTGGGAGTAAGCATGGGAGGTCAGGGGGCCTTGCGGCTGGCGTACCGGTTTCCGCAGCAGTTTCCCATTGTGGCCGCCCTCGCGCCAGCGGTCGATTTTCACGACTGGCACGGTCGGGGCCTTCCTTTGGACGAAATGTACCCCACCCCCGAGGCGGCACGACAGGATACCGCTACACTGCTTCTGCACCCGCTCAATTGGCCTCGACATCAACTTCTGATGTGTGACCCGACCGACGAAGAGTGGATCGACGGCGCACAGCGCCTCGCAAGCAAGCTTTATTCCACCGGAATACCTTTTGAACGCGATTTCGAGACCCGGCACGGCGGGCACAGTTGGGAATATTTTAATCACATGGCGCCGCGCGTGATGGTATTTCTCGCCGAGCGGCTGGAGCAGGAGCGACGACGGTTGCCGGTTATTTGACGCCGGCTTCTAGCACGATCTGGCTCAGGTGGGGGCATCCCCAGATGATTCACATTATCGTCGCCGAAGTCATCACAAATGGCGATTCCAGTGCACTTTGCGTCAGAACGTTCACAAGTTCGTTTCCGGGAGAACGAACCGCCCGCGCTTGTCCGCTGAGTCGACATTGCGAAAAGCCGCTCTGCTGTGGGGTGAAACACTCATTTTCCGCCGTGGCGGATGTCCAGGATGCGAATCGCTGTTGACTGCAAACCACGGCGACGTAGATTTCAGGCAACATGACGCGGGCAATCATTTATGAAAATCTGTTGAAGTGCGTCTCGGGCCTTGTTCTTACGGCGATATTGTTTGTGATCGTCGTCGAAACCGACCTCCTGCCGCCGCGAATCCGGCTTCCGCTACGGACCACGATTCAGTCGGCCGGCGAACAGATTACGCGCTTACCCGGACTTTCGAAAATATTGAATGCATTTCGATAGCAGTTCAGCCAGTGCGTGTTTGGGTCATAGCGGCGTTCAGGTCGACGAAACCGCAAGCGTTCGCTGACGGCCGACATTGAATGCCGGCGACCCGATTCACAATGACCACGCGCCAGGCGCCTTGTGGCCGGCAGGCGATTCACTCCATCTCGTTCGCCCAACTCTGCGCCAGCGCCACCAGCACATCGACGGCGTGCTGCATTTCTTCAAGGCTTGTCCATTCGAAATGCGAATGTGGGTTGTGTTCTCCGGTCGAGAGATTGGGGGTGGGCAACCCCAGCGCTGTCAAACGCGAGCCATCTGTCCCGCCGCGGATGATCGTTTGCCTGGGTTCGAGCCCCGCCGCCCGCGTCGCCTCGATGGCCTTCGTCAGTGCGCGAGGCTCTCGCGCCAGCCCTTCTCGCATATTGCGGTATTGTTCAACTAGTTGAATGTCGATCGCAGCCCGATGGTGCTTCAGACGCAGATCGGCAGCGATATCTTCGAGGAGCACCGCATACGCCGCAAGCTTCGGCGTCTCGAAGTCGCGCAGCAGAATGCGAACGCTCGCCTGCGCGACACCGCCCTCAAAGTGGTAGGGATGCAGAAATCCTTCGCGCCCGGAGGTACTTTCTGGACAAAGTTCGTCGTTCGGCAGCCGAGTCAGGAATTCGGCGAGAATTCGCACGGCGTTCACCATATTGTCTTTGCCAATCGATGGATGAATGTTGACGCCGGTAACGGTGACGATCGCCTGATCGGCAGAAAAGGTTTCGCAATCAACCATTCCCATTCCTTCGCCATCGAGCGTATACGCGCACACCGCATCCATTTTCTTCAAGTCGAGATGATCGACGCCGTGGCCGATTTCCTCGTCGCAGGTGAAGCACAGGCGGATCGCACCGTGAGCGATTTCCGGGTGGGCCATGAGATGTGCGGCTGCCGACATGATGACTGCCACTCCCGCCTTGTCGTCAGCCCCGAGCAGGGTGGTGCCATCGGAAGTGACGATGGTGGCGCCGATAAGTTGCTCGAGATCGGCGTTTTCGGCAGCGCGGATGATCTTCGTGGGGTCGCCAGGGAGCACAATATCTCCGCCTGCATAGGGGCAGTGGACGACAGGTTTGACTCCCGTGCCGCTCGTTTCGGGGGACGTATCAACATGCGCCAACCAGGCGATGGTCGGCGCATGGCCGGCGACGGTCGCCGGGACAGTCGCCATGACAATTCCGAACTGATCGAGGTTGACGTCAGACAAGCCCAGCTGCCGACACTCGGCTTCGAGCATTCGGCTCAAATCCAGCTGCTTGGCCGTGCTGGGAACAGTCGTGCTGGACTCGTCCGATTGAGTGTCGATTTGAACGTAACTGAGGAAGCGTTCGAGTAAGGTGGGCATAAGAATTGAGGCTCGGAAAAGAGGTTGTCACCCTGCATGGGGTGCGCTGTATTACACGATTTGCGTTCGGCGCACGCTTATGGTTTCACCCCTGCTACAGTTTGGAAAAGATCGATCAGATGCTGCAAATTGAGGATTGTCGAGCAGAAACGCAAGCCCTCACACCGGGCTTTGAGAACTGGCTTCGCGAGCGGCAAGGCTGCGGCTGCTGAAGGCGTAAAAAATCATGCCAGTGGCAATTAGAGCGACGACGCCGGCAGTTTCTTCGGGCCGCGATGAAAGAACGCTCACCCCCGCAGCGGCATACGCCGCGAGCAGCAACGCGGGAGTGAACGGGTATCCCCATGTTCGATACGGTCGCGGCAGATCGGGACGTTTCCACCGCAGCACGTAGACCGCCGCCACTGACAGACCATAGAAAATGATGCCTGCGAAGATCACTGAATCGGTGAGGGCATCGAAGGCCTCCTTCGGATTTTCCTTCCAGGCATAAAACACGACCAGTAAAATCGTCGTCCAGGCTCCTTGAATAATAATTGCGTTGCACGGCGTCTGGTAAACGGCATGAATCCTGCGGATCGACGCGGGAAGCAATCCATCGCGCGCCATTGCAAAAAAAATGCGGGGGCCGGTAAGCATATTCGAGTTGACGGCGCCGAACGTCGAACACATCACTCCCAGGGCGGCAATCGTCGCTCCCGTGCCGCCGAAAACCACCTCGAAGAGGTCAAAGGCAACTCTCTCTGTGGGTTCATGTCCTTTGACGAATTGTCCTGTGACGGTGTCGGCGATGCCCGCCACCTGGTCCATGGGGAGCGTCAGGTGGTAGCTGACATTGGCCCCCACATAAACCGTGATGACAATGAACATGCCAATCACCAGGCCTCGCGGCACATTGCGCTCTGGCTCTTTGATTTCTTCAGCCACGGGGGCGATATTGATCCAGCCATCATAAGGCCACATGACGGCGATCATCGCCAATCCCACCCCCTTCAGCAGACCGGGCGACGCGGCAGAGGGCCAGATGGGGTTGAGGTTTGCCACATCCGTCTTTCCCAAGAGCATCGGCAGGCAGATGATTCCTATGATGAAACTGATCTTCACGACCATCGAGATGTTCTGCAATGTCGCGCCCCAGCGCGTGCTCACGACATTGACGATTGATAACCCGACAACGATCGAGATCGCGACGCCACCCTGCGTCAGCGAAGACATTGGCCAAATGGCATCGAGGTAGATCACGGTAGCACATGAGAGTGCCCCGATCGAACCGGTCCGAACGACCCAGAACTCGGTCCAGCCCCACAAGAAAGCGGGCAGTCGCCCATAAGCTTCGCGGAGGTAGACGTACGGTCCGCCCGCGCGAGGAAGCATGGCGGCTAATTCGGCCAGCGCCAGCGACCCGCATAATGTCACCAGACCGACGCCGATCCAGACACTGATGGCTGGCCCGAAACTATGCACCGCTCCCGCGGCTTTGCCGACTTTCAGGAAAATTCCCGAGCCGATAATCGACCCCACGACGCACCCCACGGCATCGAACAGGCCGAGAACTCGCGGGAGGCTTTCGAGCTTTCCTGACGTAGGTGGCATGCCTGCAGAATCGGCCACGGTCTGCCGCCATTCCGGAGAGGGAGAGTGACAAGGTGTCGAACGGCTCGTTATACTACTTGAAACAATCGGGTCTGTCATGCAGCCCCAGAAACCGGCTGCGAGGCTTATGCAGGAGACAACCGCCATGCCACGAGAAATGGTCGGCAGGCCGATGGAAATTCTGCTGGTCGAAGACAACTGGGACGATGCGCGTCTGACTTACGAGTTTTTGAAGGACGGCAGCATCCAGCATCGGCTCACCTGGTTATGGGACGGCGAAGACGCACTCGAGTTTTTGCATCGCCGCGGGAAATACGTCCGCGTGCCACATCCCGACCTGATTCTGCTCGACTTGGGGCTTCCCAAGATCGATGGACGAGACGTGCTCACCGAGGTGAAGGGAGACTTCGAACTGCGCGAAATTCCGGTCGTGGTCATGACCTCCTCAAAAGACCACGAGGACATGCTCAAGAGCGAACAATTGCAGGTCGACGGTTTCATTACCAAACCGGTCGATCTCGAAAAGTTCCTCGAACTCGTCAAGCAACTTCAACGCTTCTGGCATGCCGATTTGATCCTTCCGGCAATTTGACCGCAGCCTGCGCGAATGCAGCTGACTCGCCCGGGCGACCGAAAGGCGCCAACCCCTGGGTGCATCTCGCGCGACCATTGGCAGCCCTGGACGGAGGCTAATACTCATTTGCCTCCGTCTCATCTGCATCGACAAACGGTGGCACATTGGGCTGGGCCACTTGTCGGATGCGCCGCTCCTTGACTTCGGCGGAAAGCTCTTCGACGGCCTGGGCGACCAGGACTGTCTGCTGATGGTCAGCGTCCAGACGGTCGCGTACCGTGACTGTTCCCAGATCGGCCTCTTTCTGACCGATCACCAGCATGTAGGGAACAAGCTCGAGTTGTGCATCACGGATCTTGCCGTTGATTTTCGCGCTTCGCAGGTCGGTGGTTACCCGGAAGCCGGCTTGCTTGAACTGCTGCTCGACGCTGGCCGCATATTCATTCACTTTTTCGCTGATCGGCAATATGCGTACCTGTTCGGGAGCAAGCCATAACGGGAAGGCAGCAGCGAAATGCTCGATCAATACCCCCACGAAGCGTTCCATGCTGCCAAACGGGGCACGGTGGATCATCACCGGCCGATGTGGCTTATTGTCGGCTCCAATGTATTCCAGCTGAAACCGCTCGGGAAGGTTGTAATCGAGCTGCACCGTTCCTAACTGCCATTCGCGGCCAATGCAGTCGCGAATCATAAAATCGGCTTTGGGTCCATAAAAGGCGGCTTCACCCTGTCGCGGCTCGAACGGAAGTTTCATCTCTTCGAGCACATGTCGCAGCGCTGCCTCGGCCCGCTGCCAGTTCTCTTCACTTCCCACATATTTGCTGCTGTTCGGGTCGCGCAACGAAAGTTGGACACGATAGTCGGTAAGCCCCAGACTTCCCAGGACGAATTGCACGAGTTCGACCGTGTGCCGGAATTCATCTTCGACCTGCTCGGGGGTGCAGAACTGATGTGCATCGTCCTGAGTCAGCCCCCGGACGCGAAGCATGCCGTTGAGTTCACCCGATTGTTCATGTCGGTAAACCGTTCCGAATTCCGCCAGGCGCACAGGCAGATCGCGGTAACTGCGCTGCTGCGATTTATAGATCTGCACATGGTGCGGGCAATTCATGGGCTTCAGGAGATAGCGCTCGTGTTGCCCCTGCCAGGCGCGCAGCGCGGCCGTCTTTTCCGCCAGCGAACCGCCGAGAGGGTAGCCTGCGACGTGGGCTTCGAGCAGCGGCGCGAAATCGACGAATTGCCGCTCTTTCTCGGGCGTAAGCGCGTTGGATTCCAAAAGGGTAATCCAGCGATCGACAACCGCGCCGGCCGGATGTCCGAAGATGGGCGAGAACTGAGCGTCACGGTAGTACGGAAAGTGTCCGCTCATTTCGTACATTTCCACGCGGCCGATGTGGGGCGTGTAGACGGGCTGATAGCCGCGTTTGAGCAATTCGACCTTGATGAAATCTTCGAGAATTCCGCGAACCGTCGCCCCTTTAGGAAGCCACAGACACAAACCCGGCCCCACGTCGTTGCTGATGTGAAACAGCGCGTGCTGCTTCCCCAGTACACGGTGGTCGCGGCGCTTGGCCTCTTCAACGTGCGCCAGATGCGCATCGAGATCTTTCTGGCTGAAGAACGCCGTGCCGTACAGCCGCTGCAGAGATCGGCCCGAGGAGTCGCCTTTGAAGTGCGCCGCGGCGACCGAAAGGATTTTGAACGCCTTGATTCGCCCGGCGTCGGGAATATGAGGTCCGCGACACAGGTCGACGAACTCCCCCTGTCGGTAAAAGCTGAGCGACTGGTGATCGGCCAGGCCCGTCTGCAAGTGCTCGACCTTCAGGTTTTGCTTGAGATCGGCACAGAAGTCAAGCGCTTCGTCGCGCGGGAGGTCAAACCGCGCGAAAGGCTCAGCATCGGCGACGATCGCGGCCATGGCGCTTTCGATCCGCGGGAAATCCTCCTCGCGAATACGGTCTGGCATGTCGAAATCGTAGTAAAAACCATGGGGCAGGGTCGGCCCAAAAGCCAACTCCACATCAGGAAAGAGTCGCATGACGGCCCGCGCCATAACATGCGCTGCCGAGTGACGCATCACGGCCAGCGCCTCAGGGTCGCGCTCAGTCAACAGACGCAGCGATATCGGCCCATTCGGGGATTCATTCTCAGATTGCACCAGTGGCCGTTGCAAATCGACCGTCGTGCCATTCACAATCGCTGCCACACAGGCCTTCGCCAGCCGCGGGCCGATGCTTTCGGCCACATCGAGCGCAGTGGCGTTTTCAGAGTAGTCCTTGATCGATCCGTCGGGAAGCTGCACCTGAATCATGTTCGTAAACGTCCTGCGAGAAGATCGGCCCAGCGGAGTCCACCGGTACAAAGGGCGGAATTGGCTCGCGCATGAGTCGGGTGTACTATAGAAGAGGTGGCAAACGGAGAAAAGGGGATCAGAAAACAAGGCTTTTTTACTGAGAATTGCAGGAATAATTCTTGCAATGGCGCGATCAGAATCTCGTTCACCCGTTCGACCCCGCGGAAGGACATCCTGGCCATCATCACCCTGCATC
>JAYTRB010000408.1:0-4617 GCA_043746425.1 Planctomycetia bacterium | reverse complement strand
CCTGAGGCGACGGCGACCCCCGCTCCCCCCGAGCCGGTGTTGAAGCTGGTCCACAGGTGCGGGCTGAGGAACCACTCGAAGTCGTCGAGAAACCCAAATAGCCGGCGTTCGCGAAGACGAAAGGGAAGGTCAAGGATTTTCATGATCAGTTCCTTTAGAGAGGCTGCGAGTCAGACGTCATCAATTGAATCTGTGCGAGCGGGCGAAAGAAAAGGGGGGTGGGTCACCGCAAGGCGACGGCGAGGGATTTGGCGTCTTTCGGGAGCAGCAGCGGCGTCGATTCAAAAAGCGGACGGCTGACGCCAGGACGGGGAACATGGCCGCCAGGAAGCGCACTGGTCTGCTCGGGCCAGCTTTGGATCAGCTGGAGACGGTCGTGGTCGGTCACCAGCCCCGCCAGGGCCTTGAGGCGCATATTGTCGCACGGGCGATTGTGCGTTTCGAGCAGCGACCGGCACGCCGCTTCAGTCTCGATGCGCTCGAGGCGTTCGAGCAACTGCCGAATCGTCGGATCCTTGCCAATCACGTCACTGGCCGATTCGGCGACCGGCGGACCCTTGGCCGATTTGTCGTTGGGCACTTCGTTTGTGGTGTCGTCGGTGTGACCCGTGAGTTTGTCTTGTGCCTTGAGAATGTCGCGAATTCTTGCAAGTCGCGCCGCGAGATCGAGGCTGTCGTCATCGAGCACGGCGCCGATCATGGACTTGAAGGCGGCGGCGACCTGCTGATCGGCGTCATCGGGGGCTGCATCAGGCAGGTCGACCGGCGCGCCGGCGTAATTCGACAAGGGGACGTCCTCGAGCAGCAACACCAGCCGGTTGTCGTGTTCCTGAAAGACTTCTTTCACGGTGCGGGTTGACATTTTTTGATCCTCGCTTTCAAAAAGGCCTGAGTTCGTGGCCGGGTTCTGGACGACATCGACCGACCGGACATTTTCAATCGCTTCCACGACATTCTTTCCGTCGCGCCGCGCGACGCGTCCTGCGGCGTTATGCGACAGGCCGAAACGATTCGGGTTGCGCTCAGCCGCTTCGACAATCACGGCGGCCTGCGGATGCGAGCGCAGAAAATGCAGATCGGCATACACGCCATCGGCTTTCACGGCGACTGCTTCGAGCCAGCCAAAGCCGGCCTCAACGGAGCGTTCGAGATTCGTCTCGCGGTGATCGGGATGGTTCAGGTTGACGCCGATGCCGTCGTAAAGTTTCGCCGCCTGGTGCAGCGCGCGGTCGCTGTAGACGCGGCCATTGCGCGAATTCCGACCGAGGATTTTGACGCCCCGAATGACGCCCGCGTCGCGATCGACAGTATGCCGGTCGCTGAACGTGATTTCGAAAAGCGGAGTGAGCAAGGGCATGGTCGGGCTCATGGAGGTCTGGTTTTGGTTCAAAAACTTCGTCTGGCGGCGCGTTGCCTTTGCAGGCTGTCGCGCGGCGTGTTCTGTTGACTCACTTCGTCACGACAGCCTGTTGATCAGGTTGCTCTTGATTGAAGAACGATTGAGCGATGAAGACCGAAAGATCGTTTCACCCGACTGATGTTCGTTGCCCCTGCTACAGGAGCAACGATTATGGGCTGTGCCCGTGAGAGAGCGACTCGTCATTTTGATGCTTGATTCTGCCTGTTGCGGGTGCTGCCGAATTCTGGACGGCGGCGCCCTGGGCGACTTCGGCGTCGTAGTCGAGGCCGGCCTGCGCGGCAGCCGTATGGCGGCTGAGGATTCCCAGGCCGATCTGCAGGGCCTGCGTCTGGGCCAGTTTGAGTGCGTCGCGGGTCGCCACGACGGGCGCGTCAATCTTGATCTCAAGGCTGGCCTCGAGGGTGTCCCATGCAACACCGAAGCGTGCGAAGCGCCCCGCTTGCCAGGCGAGACGCACGACTTTCCAAATCAGCGACCTGAAGTGCCGTTTGTAGAATTGCTGATCCCCCTCGCGGGCTTTAACGAAGGGCGATTCGGCGACGAGAGCCGAGGCGTAGTTGGCGTTGCTCGCGTCGGCCGAGATGAGGTATTCGGGCATGTTCCAACGGACGGCGATTGCCCGGAGTACGTACTGGCCAACGAGCAGGAAGTTCGGGTTTCGTTCAGATCCCATCGGCCCGGGTTTGTATTGCAGCCCGGCCGAGGGTCGCAGAACTGTTCCGGGAGGATAACGGCTCACACTCTGTTGTTTCCCGCCGCCATTTTGGAGCGGCTTGGTGTACGCGGTGTAGAAATCGGGCGAGCCCAGCGCCTGCACCTGCGATTGCAAGGCGCCGGCGGGCGTTTCGAGAATCCAGGCGATGGCCGCCTGCAAGGCTGCGCTTTCGGCCGTGTTGCGGCGAAGCTTGGCTTCGCGCTCGAGGTCTCCCAGCACGGGAAAGAAGTCGCTCACTCCGCGCTTGGCGTTGGCCGTGACGTTGCGCTTCACGTGCTCCATCTGCCCCGCGGAAATGTAGTCCCAGTCGAGGCCGCCGCCGTCGTAGATGACATGATATCCCAAAACATGATTGGTCTGGCGGACCGGGGTATGGATGCCGAACATCCAGCACGAAGAAAAATCCTCGCCATAACCCAGCCAGTCTTCGAGAGGCCGCGGATCAGCCGGCTGGGTGATCTGCTCACATTCGAGAAAACGGGCGGTTACGCGGCCATTCGGCCGGCAATCGAGAACGAGAAATGCCTCGCCGTCTTCACGGCTGCGGACATGCAGCTCGCGATCGAGGCAGCCCGAGAACGCATTGTCGTCGAGGAAACGGTCGATCGTGGCCTGCACCGCCGCCGCCAGCTGGGCGGCGTGATCGCCCACAGCGCGAGCCGTGAAGGTGAAACCTTGTCCGAGAACATAGTTGGCCAGCGCATCGAGTACCCCGGCATGCGTGGGAGTGAGGGTGATCAGATTATGAGCCCGCCCGCGGATGCGGGCCAGATCCTGCTCGCTCTGATAGATGGGCCACAGCTTCCCCGCCTGCCGGTCAGAGAGAACCGAGAAGGGATTGAGGAGCGGAAAGCCGAAGGAGGGATCGTCGGTGAGATATTCGCGGCGATCGACGACATCGCCGAAATCTTCAATGAGGGGCTGCCCGGCGGCAACCGGGAGCTCGTTGCTGTCGAGGTTGAGCCTCGAGGCTTCGGCCAGCGTTCGCAGGCGCGCCTGGTCGTCGAGAAATTCGTTGAATTCAGTCATGATGTGCCCGGCGTCTCGCGACGTTGGGGCCGTCAGGATTAAAACTGTCGCATGCCCGAGTGGCAGCAATCAGCAGCGTCTAGTTTCATCATGCGCACGAAAATGAAATCCGACAAGATGGCGTATTCCAAATCTGGAAAAGACAAAAGAAATAGTCTGCGGGAGCGTCGGCGCCACGTCGCACGCTGCAACTTGTGGAGCGGCGAGCGGCAAACGGCGACGCCCCGGGGTCACCCGGTTGACGGGGCTATGGCCCGGCGTGGATGGCGGCCAGACTGGCCTCGATCTGCGAAAGATTCAGCCGCAGTTCGGCTTCGTGCGGAACAAGCCGCGCCACGCGCCGGCAGGCGTGAATGACCGTGCTGTGGTCGCGACCGCCGAAGTAGTGTCCGATCTGCTCGAGGCTGCGACCTGAAAGTTGACGGGCCAGCAGCATCGCGCATTGCCGCGGCAAGACCACCCCTCGCGACTGCTTTCGTGAACGCAGCAGACTGACGCTCATGCCGAATTGCCGGGCGACGGCCCGGCAGATATCGTCGAGACGCGGCTTGGGGGGGGCCACTTCGTGCCGCAGGAATTTCCGCACCAGATCGGAATTGAGAGGTTGCCGGTGCTGGCGGGCGATGGCGTCGAGCTGAGCGACGACAGCCCACAATTCGCGGGGCGACACGGCCAGCTCTTCGGCCAGAAGCAGCGCGGCGTCGCTCGACAGGGCCAGATGCTGGGCGCTGGCAAAATATTGCAGCAGTTCGGTTCGGCTGTCGCGCCCGGGCGACCGGACGTGCGCTAAGACTCCGGCCCGGAACCGACTCACGAGTTTTCGCAGGAAACCCCCCAGGTCGCCCGGCGCGCTGCGGCTGGTCCAGACAATCTGGCAGCCCGTCGCCTTCAGGTCGTTGCACAGGGCCAGCAGTTGGGTCTGCGTTTCGGCCCGGCGGTCGAGGACGTGCAGATCTTCGAGGACGAAGAGATCGAAATCGCGGATGGCCGACTGAAACAGCGGAATCGAGCGGCGTGTCGAAGCCTCGGCGAACTCTGCCGCAAACTCGCCCGCCGTCAGGTGCTGCACGCGCGCGTCGGGTTGCCGCGAAAGAAACAGATGAACGCCATGCCGCACCAGGTGAGACTTTCCGACTCCTGAAGGCCCGTAGATAAAAATGGGGCGTGGCGTTCCGGCTCCGATTGAGGAAACGGCCTCGTAGGCGAAGCGGTTTTCGGGAAGCACCAGAAACGGAACCAGCGTCGAGGGATGGGCAGGTTTAGCAGCACGGGGCATGCCACCATCGTAGTTGCCAGCGGCTACGTTGCAACTGAGTGCCCGTGGCAGGCGTTTTCTCTACAGATCGGTACGGAGCCGGTTGACGGTGGCGGCAATGATGTGGGCGGCCTCTTCGATCTCTGTTGTCGTGCTTTCAATTCCCACGCTGAAGCGGACGGAGGAATGCCAGACGGC
>JAYTRB010000407.1:0-6158 GCA_043746425.1 Planctomycetia bacterium | reverse complement strand
AAGTCGCTGACGGCAATCGTGACTGGGCATCCGCTTCCGGGCGAGAAGGCCGCGACGGCTTCCCCCGAGATTCGCAGGCAATTGACAGATATGCTCATGAATTCCGGTACCGGAGCTGTGCTGCTTTTACGGCTGATCGACACGAAGAAGATCGACAAAATACTGGCTGATCGGGCGGTTGCCGCGGCGATCGAGCATCCCGACGTCAATATCCGCTTGTTGTACGAGAAGTACATTCCGCCAGATCAACGTCCAAAAACATTGGGGCAGAGTTT
Organism: Planctomycetia bacterium; assembly: GCA_043746425.1. Lineage (GTDB taxonomy): Bacteria > Planctomycetota > Planctomycetia > Planctomycetales > Planctomycetaceae > JACQFH01. The sequence goes on along the minus strand of JAYTRB010000407.1, from coordinate 5,883 downwards.
TACTTCCGACCAGATTCTGGCCGTCAAAGGGGACGCAGTCCGCGGCGAAGGGGTCTTCCTGCGAAGTGGCGCGGCCAGTTGCAATAAATGCCATCGGGTGAAGGGCAAAGGGGCCGACATTGGTCCTGATCTGAGTCAGATTGGCCGAAAATACGAACGCAAGGCACTCCTCGAGACGATCATGAATCCCAGCGCGGGGATTGCACCCGAATATGTCCCGTATGTCGTAGAGACTGAGCAAGGAAAGGTGTACGCTGGTTTCTTGCACGAGCAGAATGACGACCGCGTCGTCCTGAAGATGGTCGATGGGGGTATGTTGCAGATCCCACGCAAGGAGATTGTGGAACTCGTCAAACAGGAGAAATCATTGATGCCTGAACTGGTGCTGCGAAGTGTGACCGCTCAAGATGCTGCCGACCTGCTGGCCTACCTTGTCAGTTTGCAGGAAACGTCAGTCCCGGCGACGAACTTCAAAGTTCTGGGCCCCTTCCCCAATGAAAAATCCGCGCACCGCGGACACGACTTTGGTCCCGAGAAATCTCCAGGTGCACTCGATCTGACAGCGAACTACGACGGTAAGGGCGGGAAGATGGTGGGTTGGACAACTACCGTCGCAAAACCCGGGCAGGCAGGCGTGCCGGTTATTGACCTCAGCCAACTCGCCGCCGCATCGAAAACCAGCAGTGACCACGTCATCTACTATTTTGCCGTGACGCTCAATTCGACGACCGATCAGCCGGCAACGTTGGCAATCGGTTCAGACGACGGCATTCAGGTGTGGTGCAACGGCCAGAAAGTGCATGACCATAGCATCACTCGGGCGCTCGTGCCGGGCGAGGATAAGGTCAAGGTACAACTCAAAGCCGGAAAGAACCTGCTCCTGCTTAAACTCGATCAGGGCGACGGCTTTGGCGGCATGACCCTGTCGGCCGAAGCGCGGGCCAACATAACGTTTGGAGTGCCGTGAGTGCTGCAAGAGGCATCGGGCGGGGTCATACCTGGCCGCGGGCCTCTTTCTTTTCAAGCCTTCACACGTTCTTATAGAATTCCTCTGCCTCGCGCATGAATTCGAGGTCGAGCGTTCGCATCGTTCCGACCGCCTCAGACAGTGGATAGGCCACGATTTTCAGACCGCGCAGAGCAACCATCTGGCCGAATTGGCCGTTGATGACCAGTCGCGCGGCGTGGATACCCAGTCTTGTCCCGAGCACGCGATCATACGCGCTGGGCGGGCCGCCCCGTTGCAAATGGCCGAGAGTCACCGCGCGCGTCTCGATACCTGTCCGGCGCTGAATAATGTCGGCGATTGTATCGCCGATTCCACCCAGTTTGACGTGACCGAAGTCATCGAGTTCGGCGTCGTGGGTGACGATTCCTTCCTGGGGCAGCGTAGCGCCTTCGCTGACAATAATGAGGCCATAAGTCTTGCCAGCGGCCCGACGCTTTTGCAGGACTTCGCACATCTTGTCGACGTCGACTTCCATTTCGGGAATCAGCGTAAAATCGGCGGCGGTGGCAATACCGGCAAAGCACGCGATCCAGCCGGCGTGCCGACCCATCGTTTCAATGACCATGACGCGACGGTGCGATTCGGCTGTGGTCCGCAAACGATCGACCGCTTCCATGACGATATTGATTGACGTATCGAAGCCGAAGGTAAAATCGGTACAGCTCAGGTCGTTGTCAATCGTCTTGGGAACCCCCACGACAGGCAGATTTTCCTCTTCATAAAGGCGTTTGGCAACGCCCAGTGTGTCGTCGCCGCCGATAGCGACGAGAGCTGAAAGCCCAAGCCGCTTGAAACTCTCGAGAAGCTTCGGGACCGACTCTTCCTGATTCTTGTAAGGATTCGTCCGAGAGGAACCGAGAATCGTCCCGCCGCGGGCGATAATCTCGTCAGTTTCCTGGGCCTTAAGCGGCACGAAATTCCCGTGAATGGCGCCGCGCCAGCCTTCGAGCAAGCCAATCGCCTCGCCGCCGGCATTGTGGATCGTGCGGACAACCGCGCGGATGACCGCATTCAATCCGGGACAGTCTCCTCCCCCGGTCAATAACGCTACTTTCATCTATCTTTCCCGTTCATGTGAAATCAGGCTGTCGGGGGAACCCAGGTGCGTTCAATAAAAGTCGTATCGACCGCCCCGGAAATGAACGCCGCATTGCTGAAAATCTCGCGCAACAGCGGAATCGTCGTCTGCACTCCCTCGATTTCAAATTCAGACAGCGCGCGACGCATGCAGCTCAGCGCTTCGTCGCGAGTTGGCTGATGAACAATCAGCTTCCCGATCATCGAATCGTAATAGGGCCCGATCGTGTAGCCCTGATAGACATGCGAATCGAAGCGAACGCCCCGCCCCCCCGGAATTCGCAGCTTCGTAATCGTACCAGGCGACCCGCGAAACCCGTGGGCCGGGTCTTCGGCGTTAATCCGAGCTTCGATCGCCGAACCGAAATGTTCAATCTGTTTCTGCTTGAAGGGCAGTTCCTCGCCGGCCGCGACACGAATCTGAGTCTTGATGAGGTCGATACCGGTTACCATTTCGGTGACCGGATGTTCGACCTGGATGCGCGCATTCACTTCAATGAAGTAGTAGCTATTGTCGGATTGATCGACGATGAATTCAACCGTACCCGCATTGGTGTACCCGGCGCTCTTCACCAACCGCACTGCCGACTTGCAGATTTCTTCGCGAAGTGCCTTCGAAAGCGTGGGCGCGGGGCTTTCTTCGACCAACTTCTGGTGGCGACGCTGCAGCGTACAGTCGCGTTCCCAGAGATGCACAACATTTCCATGATGGTCGGCGATAATCTGGACCTCGACGTGCCGCGGACGGTCAATGTACTTTTCGAGGTACACCCCTGCGTTCTTGAACGCCTTTTCGGCCTCTACGGCGGCAGCTTTGAGCCCGGCTCGCAGCGAAACCTCGTCAGTGGCGACACGCATCCCCTTGCCTCCGCCTCCGGCAGTGGCTTTGATCAAGATCGGGAAACCAATCCGCTTGGCGACCGCTAACGCTTCAGAATCGCTGGTCACCAGCCCGTCGCTGCCAGGAACGAGTGGAACCTTCGCCGCCCGGGCAATTTCCTTGGCTGAAACCTTATCTCCCAGCTTCTCCATCGCCTCGTGTGTGGGACCAATGAATTCGATATTACAACTGCGACAAACCTCGGCAAAATGGGCATTCTCGGCCAGAAAGCCATAGCCGGGGTGAATTGCCTGCACATTACCGATTTCGGCCGCACTGATGATGCGGTTGATCATCAGGTAGCTCTCACCGGCCGGAGCCCCCCCAATGCAATAGGCCTCGTCAGCCAATTCCAGATAATGTGCCCCACGGTCGGCCTCGCTGAAGACCGCCACCGTTTCGAGTCCCATCTCCTTGCAGGCCCGAATGACCCGCAAGGCGATCTCACCCCGATTGGCCACTAAGATGCGTTGGAACATGGTTTCCCCGGGTCCATAGGATGACGGCCATTACCAACCCGTTGAAAAAGGGGACTGGCTCCGAACGGCTGTCGCAGAATAACAGGGAAACGGCACTGCCGTGAGGCGCGTGTCCCCTCGATCATCGGACAGCTAGCCAAGGCGCACCCGAAACAGAGGCTGACCGAATTCAACCGGATCGCCGTTCTTGATCAGGATTTCAGTAATGGTACCGTTCACGTCGGCAGTGATCTGGTTGAAAACTTTCATGGCCTCGATGATGCACACGACCGAATCCTGGGTGACCTTCGAGCCCACCGCAAGAAAGGGAGGGTCTCCCGGCGACGGAGATTCGTAGTAGGTTCCCACCGTCGGGCTCTTAATGACGACTGAGTCTTTATTCTCTGCGGCAACGGGCGGCAGCGGTGCGGCGCCCGCGGGGCTGAGTGCGGCGGGCGCTGACGCCGCGGCAAACCCACCCGCAGGAACGACTTGCATAACTTCCGCAGGCCCGCGGCGAAGTTTCCACCGCTGATCCTGCCGGCGCAGGTCAATTTCCGTAAGCCCGTGCTGCTCCATCAGCGCGACCAGTTCGCGGAGCTTTTCCAGGTCGAATGGCTCCGTCGAGCCGGTGTTTTCTGCAGACATGGTGTGATTCGCTTTCGAGTCTGTTAAAACGCAGTCAGATCAAGGGACGATCACCTGTGCGAAATCCTTGGGGACGCTTGTCAATACGTCGCACCCGTCTCGAGTGACGAGACAATCATCTTCGATTCTGACGCCGCCCCAACCTTCCAAATAGATGCCCGGTTCGACCGTCACGATCATGCCCGGTTTCAAGGGGGCCTCCGACGCCTTGCTTAAGCGCGGTGCTTCGTGAATGTCCAAACCAATGCCATGACCCAGGCCATGACTGAACTGTTTGCCAAACCCGGCGTCTTCGATCACCCGGCGGGCAACAGCATCCACATCGCAACATCGTACCCCGGCCCGAATCGACTTGATGGCCGCCTGCTGCGCTTTCAACACAACCCTATACACCTTTTCAAGTTTAGGCGAAATCTTACCGGTCACTAAAATACGAGTCAAGTCACTCTTGTAGCCACTCGCCGCCGACGCGCCCCAGTCGATCAGCACAAAATCTGCTCCCGAAACCAGACCTGCCGTAGGTCGGGCATGAGGCAACGCCGAGCGTGCCCCCACGGCAATGATCGGCGGAAAAGAGGCCCCTGTCGCCCCAAACGCGCGCATCGCCTGTTCGAGAATATGCGCCGCCTGCAGTTCTGTCATCTCTCCCCGCAGTTGGGCACGCAGCACCTCGAACCCCTTTTCAGCCTGACGAATGGCCCGTCGAATCTCGGCCAACTCGCCAGCGTCCTTCACTTGTCGCAACTCCTCGACAATTCCTGACAAGGGACACGCCTCGAGCCCCTTGACATTTCCCTTCAATTGTTCGAATTGAGTCACCGACAGATGATCGGCCTCGACTCCCAGTTTTTGCAGTTTCGCCTTTTTGACAACCCCGGCTGCCGCGACGATGAGCGTTTCGGTCTGCGGCCTTATGTAAACCTCCAGGCCCGGACATTCGCCTGCAATCTGCGTCGTGTACCGCCCGTCGCTGATCAGCATGCACTGGTTGGGGCCGATCAGCAGAAAGGTACTGTCACCCGTAAAACCTGTAAGATACGAGACATTCGTTTCATTCGAGACGAGCAGCGCCCCGATAGGCTGGTTTTTCAGGCTGTGTAGCAACTTCTGGCGGCGTTCGAAAGGACGATCCATTGACATCGTGTCAGAACTTTTTCCAGCAAATGGGGTGGATTGAACCCGCCGATTCACGACGACCAGTCGGGGGCACAACCCGAAGTGCCAAAAGTCGCAAACGCTGAGCCGCAGGCGATGATGGACGATACTCGAATTTGCGCATTCCGGACAGCCCGCATGGCTATTTTTCCATCATCCCGTCGCGACAGATTTCAAAGGCAGAAGGCAGACTACGGAACCGTCGTGGTCGTCGAATTCCAATCGGGAAACCGCCCCTCTAAATTGACTGATTTTCCATCCCGAAGCACTGTCATCTGCACTCTGTCTCCGGGTGCGTGAAGTCGTATAAGGTCGGATTGAAACTCTTCAAAAGTGCGCCTCGATGAATTGCCTTCGAGTTGCACGATCAGATCTCCCTTCTTGAGGCTGACGTTACTTGCCAGGCCCTCTCCGCGGATCGAGACCACCTTGATCGCCAGCCGGTCTTCAGGGAACTTCGCCGAGCGGCGCTCTTCGCGCCCCAGGGAATAGGCCAGAAAACCAAGCGCCAGGGGCACGCTGCGGAGTGATTTCCGCCACCCGAGTTCTGTTTGGCGCCATGCGGGGCTCAGCACCAGTTTGACGCGCAGCGTCTCGAAAGCCGTCATGTCCTTGCCGAAACGGACTGCCGTTACCGCCAATTGATCGGAAGTCGT
>JAYTRB010000406.1:0-7987 GCA_043746425.1 Planctomycetia bacterium | reverse complement strand
GCGATCTGCGGGCCAACTGCATTTGGCACCCAGTATGTCGAGGCTTGTAAACAGATCGCATGGAACCTGCGCATCCCGGTTTTATGGAAAGATTACGTCAGCGATGAGATTCGGTCGGCCCTGTTCCGTACCAGCCGAACGGTTGTCTATCCTTCGATCCACGAAGAGCCGTTTGGAATGGTGCCGATTGAGTCAATGGTCCAGGGAACGCCAGTCGTCGTTCCTGACACGGGTGGAGTCGCCGAATTGATCCGTTTCGGTGACCTTCAGGCCGGCCTCCACTTTCAGAGCTGGGATTCAGGCGACCTGGCTGAGCAGATTGAACGGATGCTGTCGGATTCGCGGCTGCATGCCCAACTCGCGGCCGACGGCCCCGGCGTGGCCGAAAATTTTTCAATCGAGCGGCACGGCGAACGCATCCTCGATCACTTGGATCTGCCGCACTGGTTTGCGGATCGGCACGTTGGACGAACGCCAGCGACGAATGAAATGCTGACCGTAGCCCACCGCGCGGCGTGACAGCCAGTCGTCGGTTTCACAAAGCAAGCATGATTTACCTCTCATGGCCCAAGCCGAGCCCCGGGGAGTTGGTGACAATGAGATCGAGGCGTGCTGAAATACGGATCAATTGAAGGCCATTCGTCGCGGGCATTCTGGACGGCGGACGCTTTGTCTTCGAACGCCAATCCCGCGATCAATGCACGCCGATCATCTTCGCGAGCGAGACGGATTCATTTCTTGGCACGATTTCACTGCTTCCGACCGTGAGCCGCGATTGGGTGGCGCATTGCGAGTGCCGCTTCTTCCAGCGACGACAGGCCTTGATTGGCGGACGGGCTATTCGATCGTGGGAATTTCGTCGCGCCGCGGTTGAAGGAGTTTGGCAATCAACCCCGTCCATCCAGTCTGGTGCGAGGCACCAGCGCCTCGTCCGGTATCGCCGTGAAAGTACTCATAAAACTGGATGTAGTCTCGAAAATGCGGGTCATTCTGCAATTTGGGATGATCGCCGAGCACGGCACGCCGGCCAGTTTCGTCGCGCAGAAAAAGCCGCGACAGTCGCCGTTGCAATTCTTGGGCGACGCCATCGATCGTCAGAAACTGACCTGAACCCGTGGGACACTCAATCAGGAAGTCGTCACCGTAATAGTGATGAAACTTCTGCAGTGATTCGATGATCAGGAAATTGACCGGAAACCAGATCGGCCCGCGCCAATTCGAATTGCCGCCGAACATGTCTGAATCAGACTCCCCAGGCTGATAGGAAACGCGCAGTGTGGTGCCATTGCAGGTGAGCGTGTATGGCTCTTTGCCGTAGTGTTTCGAGAGTGCCCGCACGCCATAATCTGAAAGAAACTCAGTTTCGTCGAGCATCCGCCGCAGAAGTTTTTTCATACGGCTGCCACGCAAGAGTGACAGCAGCCGGCGCTCGCCCAACCCCGGCTCGTTCCAGCGCGAAACGAGGCACGCCAGGTGCGGCCGATGATTCAAAACCCATTCCATCCGGCGTTTGAAACCCGGCACCCGCTCGAGCATCTCGGGTTCGAGCGTCTCGACCGCGAACAGGGGAATGAGCCCGACCATCGAGCGCACCCTGAGCGAGATCGGTCGCCCGTCAGGAAGCTGCAGTGAATCGTAATAGAACCCGTCTTCGTCGTCCCACAGGCCGAAACCTTCATCGTTGCCCCCCATGTTTGTCATGGCTTCGGCGATGCTGAGGAAGTGCTCGAAGAATTTGGTGGCGATGTCTTCGTAGACATGGTTTGCCAATGAAAGCTCAAGCGCAATGCGCATCAAGTTCAAAGAATACATCGCCATCCAGCTTGTGCCATCAGCCTGATTGATGAATCCGCCAGCCGGAAGCGGCGAACTGCGGTCAAAAACGCCGATGTTGTCCAGCCCCAGAAAGCCCCCCTGAAAGATATTGCGTCCATGGGCGTCTTTGCGATTTACCCACCAAGTGAAGTTGAGCATCAGCTTGTGAAACACGCGTTCCAGAAATTCGCGGTCGCCATGGCCGCCTTGCTGTTTGCGGTCGATCTGAAACACACGCCACGCGGCCCAGGCATGCACCGGGGGATTAACGTCGCTAAAATTCCACTCGTATGCAGGCAGCTGCCCATTGGGGTGCATGTACCACTCGCGGGTCAGCAGCACGAGTTGCGATTTGGCATATTCGGCGTCGACGAGCGCCAGTGGCAAGCAGTGAAACGACTGGTCCCACGCGGCATACCAGGGGTATTCCCATTTATCGGGCATTGAGATGATGTCGGCGTTGTTGAGATGCCGCCAGTCGCTGTTTCGGCCGTGGCGCCGCTCAAGCGGTGGAGCGGGTTGCGCCGCGTCGCCGTCAAGCCATTCGGGAATGTCGTAATAATAGAACTGCTTGCTCCAGATCATTCCCGCCAGTGCCTGCCGCTGCACCAGCCGCTCGTCGGGGTTAGAAATGTCTGTTTGCAAATTGGCATAGAATTCGTCTGCCTCACCGAGTCGCTGCTGAAATATTTCAGAAAAATCGGCAAAGGGAGCTGAGCAAGTCGTATTCGCCAAACGCAGTCGAATCTCGACCGCGCCGCTGGCCGGTACGGTGCGAATGTAATGTGCAGCGGCCTTCGTTCCCTTCAGTTCTCGATTGACCGCTTCAGCCTTGCCCGCGACGACGTACTCGTGAAAAGCATCTTTGAAATACTTTCCCACGGCCGGCGCGCCGAACACACGGGGATGATTTGTTTCATTTTCGCAGAACAGGAACGCGGGCGATTCGTCAGCATATAATGTGTAGGGCCCGATCTCTGGATGCCACGCATCAATGGCATTTGCTTCGTCGAGCAAAAGATTCGCGCGGGCCGGCTGCTCTGGGTACCAGCTCCAGGTATTGCGGAACCAGAGTTGTGGCAGAAGATGCAGCGTCGCTGCTTCCGGGCCGCGGTTATGTGCCGTGACTTTCAGCAGAATGTCTGCCGGAGCGGCCTTGGCATATTCAACAAAGACATCGAAGTAGCGGTCGTCGTCGAAAATGCCGGTATCGAGCAGCTCGAATTCGGGGTCGCGCTTGCCGCGCCTCGCGTTTTCTTCAAGCAGCCGGGCATAGGGAAACTCTCGTTGCGGGTACTTGTACAACATCTTGAGGTAGGAATGGGTGGGCGTGGCGTCGAGGTAGTAATACAGCTCTTTGACGTCTTCGCCGTGGTTTCCCTGGCCGTTCGTCAGACCGAACAGCCTCTCTTTCAAGAATGGATCTCGTCCGTTCCAGAGAGCGAGCGACAGGCACAATCGGGCCCTGCGGTCGCTGATGCCGGCCAGGCCGTCTTCCCCCCAGCGATAGGCCCGGCTGCGGGCCATGTCGTGGGGGATATAATTCCAGGCGTCCCCTTGCGGGCTGTAATCTTCGCGAACCGTTCCCCATTGTCGCTCAGAAAGGTACGGGCCCCATGCCTTCCAGAGAGCGCGGGCTGTCGGTGACAATTGGAGTCGGGCATGTTCAGGTGTCGTCGTCATCCGTCATCGCCAGTCACTGAATGTCGGGCAAAGGATAACGACAAATTACCAATTCTGCGGGAATAGTGACAGGAGGAAAAAAGGTGGTTTGCGGTGCTTTGAATTCGAGATGCAGTAGGAACCGGGCAGATCAATGTCCAGCGTACCAGTCATAGCCCTGCTCGGCCCAGTAGTCGCGCGCCCGCTCGTCGAGAAAACGAATTGTGCCGATGCGCTTTATGCTCTTGAAGCCATACTTCACCATAATCGCGAGCCGCAAGGGGGCGCCATGTTCGAGTGTCAGAGGCTCCCCGTTCATTTCGTAGCACAGGAGCGTCTGCGGGTGCAGGGCGCTCTCGATGTCGAGCCCCACGTAATAGCGCATGTCGGGCGTGACCATTTCTACATACCTGAACAGGTCGGCCGGGTTCTTCTTTAGATCGGGTATCTTGCCACTGCGAGTCGCCAACCCGAATTTGGCGGCGAAGTCGGCCAGCGTGGCGCCCCCCCAATGAACCGGAACGGTCCAGCCTTCGACGCATTTCAATTCGGTGACCATTTCGACGCGAGGCAGCGTTTTGATGTCGTCAATCGTCAGCACCAGCGGCTTTTTTAAGGCCGGGCTTTCGACGCGCAACTTCCACCGCGCGGGGTCAAATCGCGATTCCAGTCCAAGCAGCCCATTGACCCGTGGTTCGCGCGCAATTCCGAGGGCAAAGTTCGGTGCCAGTCGCGCGGGGTCAAATAAGGCGCGGGCCAGCGTTTCGTTCGCATCGAGCATCCGCCGCAGCGGCCAGGGGAGCCCGGCCTCGTTAGCGCGGGATTTGAGCCACGCCCAACCGGCGAGGCCCGACAGCGCCGCCGCCGCGCCACAAACGAAACTGCGGCGCGTCCTTTGGCGCATTTGCCGGCGTGCAGAATCGTCGGGCGGTTCAACTTTCGTGGGCAGATCGTTCATGTGACGCCTTGAATGGAAGTGCCGTGCGGTTCCGCGATAGCGCCAATTGCGGAAACATCAGTTGCGGGAATTGAGGTTGCGCAACCGGTAGACGCCAGCGCGTTTGAGGCAACTGACGACGCCGGCTCGATCGAGTTGACTAATTCAAACCCGGTCACCATAGCACGGAAGTTATTCCAGCCGGCCTTAATGACCTGGGCGGTATGCATGACGAGAAACAGAACATAGCCGATGGTCAGGCCGAAGTGTTCGAAGCGGGCCGCCTGATAGCCCCCCAGAAGCCAGGTCAGCCACGAGAATTGAACCGGCTTGTAGATCGCCAGGCCGGTCACCAGCGATCCGGCGCCCATGAATATGACACTCGTGTATGCGATACGCTGGGCGGCGTTGAATTTTCCCTGCGGTGGCAGGGTTCGCGTCACATGCAGATCGTGCAAAACAACCTGCCACGCCTGCCGAAACGAGTGGCGAGCGGGCAACAAATGCCGCCATTCGCCCGAGGCGAATGTATATGTCACGTAAAGCAGGCCATTGATGGCAAACAGCCACATCAGCAGGAAGTGCCAGGCCATTCCTTCAGCCAACCGCGACCGCAGGTTGAGTGCGTCGTAAAACCACCCCGGGAAAAAGTGAAACAGCGTCACGTTTCCCCATCCCACGCGGTAAACATCATTCGCCCAATAAATGAGCAAGCCGCTCCATATCATTCCCGACAACAAGGGGACGTTGATCCAGTGAAACCAGCGGACCGCTCGAGGATGTTTGGCTTGCAGCTTCAGCATGGCTCGGTCAAGTCTTGCGCGCGGCTTCGAGAATCGACTTGACCAGTCTTTCGGGGACTGCCGGCTCGGGCTGTCGAGCCTCGCGGAAAGCGGCTTTCTCAAGCTTGACCGTCTGTCGGTACGTCGAATAATAATTTTGGCAATGCCGGCAGCACCAGAGGTGCAGTTTAAGCCGCCATCCGACCGGCGAACCGAGACTGCCGTCGACGCTTTCTGCGAGCAGATCGATTGCTTTTTGACAGGTCATTCGTCAGCCCCTTTTTTTCTGCGAAGAACTTCCCATAATTACCAGCCTACCGCCGGGATCGAGCCCGAACGAGTGAACATTTGATGCTGCCGATATTATACGGGTTACAGGCCGCCGCTGGAATCCAGCTTTGGGGTGCCTGCAACGGCTCATCGCCGGAAACAAGCGCGACGACAGACTTGGGAGCAGAAATGCCGCAAATGAGCGACGATCCGAATGCCGAGGCAGCCTTGCTCTGCCGGCTGCGAAATCGGGATTCCGACGCCTTTGAAATCGTTGTGCGGCAGCACACGCCGCGGATGCTGGCGACAGCCCGACGACTCCTGCGCGGCGAAGCCGATGGAGAAGATGCCGTCCAGGAAGCATTCGCTTTGGCTTTTCAGCGAATCGAACAGTTCGCCGGTGAGTCGCAACTGGGGACTTGGCTGCACCGAATTCTGATCAACGCCTGCCTCATGAAGCTCCGCACACGAACTCGACATCCCGAGATTTCGATCGAAGTCCTGCTCCCGGAATTCAACCGCTTTGGTCACTATATCAAGAATGTCCGGAACTGGAATCTTCCCCCCGATGAAGAAGTATTAAATGATGAGTCGCGGGGACTCGTCCGGCAGTGCATCGACAAACTGCCCGAAGACTTTCGCACGGTGCTTCTACTGCGCGATATTGACGAGCTGACCACCGAAGAGACGGCGCAGATCCTGCAAATTACCGCCGGCGCGGTCAAGGTGCGACTGCATCGGGCGCGGCAGGCATTGCGAACGCTCCTCGAGCCACACTTCGACAAATAACTCCCATCATTCCTCGGCCAGCAGTTCGCGAATCCTTTCTCGCAAATATTTCTCTCCGTCGGTTCCCTGCCACTTGAGTTCGCCGTACCACCAGTAGCGGACGTATCCCTTTTTGTCGATTAAATAGACGCTGGGCCACATGGTATTGCTCCAGGCCTGCCAGTTTTTAAGACCGCCGTCCACGGCAATGGGGAATTCGAGGCCGTCCTCTCTGGCTTTGCGGCGAATGCTCTCGACGACTTTCTCGCCTTCGGTTTCAGGCGTATGAACGCCGATGATTGTCAGGCCCTGTCGACTGAACTTTTCCTGCCAACCCTTGTACCAAGGGTAATTATGGATGCAGTTGATTCAGCCAAACGTCCAGAAGTGAAGAGCGATGACCTGTCCGCGGAGCTTGGCCAATGTGTGGGGCTCGGAATTGATCCAAGTCTCGACGTCTCGAAGTTCGGGTGCCTGTGCCGTTAAGCGTTGCAGTTTTGACTGGTCGATCGGGCGGCCGAGGAGGGTCTTCCATGTGTCGCGCTGTTCGCTGGTTAACGCGGCTGACAGATCGGATTGCAAACCCGACCGCAATGCCTCAATCTGGCGGCCCAGTGGCACTGAGTTCTTGCCGGTCTGAGCCTGCTTCCGCACATCGCCGAGCGCCCTCTGCGCTTCCACCAAAAGTCTGGCAATGGATTTCCGCTGGTCAAGGCTGAGTGCCAGCCGTTCGGCGACCTGCGCATTTCCCAGCGCCGTTATCCCTTGAACTTGCAGGCTGATCGCAATGAGCCGCTCTTTCTGGCTACCTGTCAGCAATTCGTCAAGTTTTACATCAAGGGCAGCGTTGAACCGAGAAATCTCATCACTGCCAATTCCCGCTTCGGGAACCAGATCGCGAAACTTCCAGGCGGATTCGTTGGCGACGACAGCCAGTTCTGCGAGCGCGGATTTCTGTCGGGCGTTCAACTGCAGTTCGGCGACAACCACAGGATCGCGGATCAGAAACGCGGTCGGACTAAGCGCCGCCGCGGGCGCCGCTGGTTTCTCCTTCGATGCCCTCGACTTGGCCGAGTTTTTTTTATTCTTCGTGGCCTGCCCACTCCCCGCAGAATTGTTACAGATCGATGCCGCGATGAACAAAATGAGGATCAGGCGCCTGGCAAGAACGGAAACAATCATCTGGAACGAGTTTCCTTGCTCAAAAGTTGACGATAGGCGTGTTGATGCCGCAGGCAGTCCATAAAAGTCGGGCAACGGACCCGTGATTCGCCTGATTGGATGCCGTGGAAGTGTGAAGGTTACCGCCAGATTCAGATTGGGCGGTATCGAAAACCGAAAACACTCTGCTCAACGCGTACAAACACACATGAAAACGGGGATTTGTTCTTGTTCGCATCAACAGGAGTTGATATTCTGGAATTCGGTTTTGCACGAATCGGAAAACATATTCGATTACTTCGGGCGCCACGATGTTGCAGATTCTTGGATCGCGTCGAACTGCGTGTGATGGCATCGTGCGCCGCGAGTTCTTGCAGGCGGGAGGGATCTCGCTGCTGGGCTTAAGTCTCAATCGCCCGTTGGGCGCCGAGCCCGTGGTGCGTCCCGAAGAGGGTGAGCGGAACTTTGGCCGGGCGAAGTCGTGCATTCTGCTGTACCTGTATGGCTCGCCCAGCCAGCTTGAAACGTTCGATGTCAAGCCTGATGCTCCGGTCGAGATTCGTGGAGAGCTGGGAAGCATACCAACGGCAAT
>JAYTRB010000405.1:0-5498 GCA_043746425.1 Planctomycetia bacterium | reverse complement strand
TTACGAAAATACAGCCTTTCCAAAGGCCGGCCAAATTGCGCAGCCGGTAAAACTTACCGTGCCAATCGTCGTTCCATGGCGTCGCACTCAGTATCGTAGGCGAATCTGCTTTCAGCGGGAACACCATCATTGACAGACCCTGTCACGCGGGTTTACAAAGGATGGGGTTGGCAACGAATTTTTCAATTTCCGGCTTGTCGCATTGATGTCCATGAGGCCGCACCTGAAGGTATCAACATGAGATTCCGCGCTGCAAAGTGGTTGACAATGGCCGTCCTGTCGATGGCCGCACTGGGAATGGCCTCGACCGAAGCGCACGCTTGCTGTGGCTTGTTCAATTGCCTGTTCGGCTGGTGCGGCGGCGGATGTGGCAGTTGCAATCGCGGCGTCGGTTACGGGCCGTCAATGGGGGCGTGCGGTACAGGAGGCTGCAATTCTGGCGCGTGCAGCGCTGGGTCATGCAGCACGGGGTCGTACTACGGGCCGACCGGGTGGAATTGGTCGTCCGCGTCGGGATCAAACTGCTCGTCCTGTGGAGAGTTGGCAAATGCGGGTTGCAGTTCGGGGAACTGCAGCGTTGGTCCCTCGGGCAATGCGCCGCTTGAGCCGATTCCCGAAAGCGAAAAGCTGAATGAAAACTGGCAGGATAAGAATAAGAAAACGTACGCAGACGAACCTCAAAAGACTGGCGCCTCAAGCCGACCGCGAACCGGCTCGGACAGTGGTCTCAACAAAACCGGCGGCAAGCCAGACCCACAGTTCGGGGACGATCAGGGGTACCAACCGGTAAAGGCCGAGGACGACGCCGAAACCGATGCGACGGCCAATGATTCGGGAACCGGAGCGGCCGGTTCGGGTGCTTCGAGAAAAGCCCGTAAAGTGCCACACCTCCCGCAGATCGACGAGAAAGATTCAAACGTCCGCAAGGCCCCGACGATCAGTGTTGATGACAAGGTGGCTTGGCGGAGTGCGCCGATCCGCAAGCGACTTGCAATTGGCCCGAGCGATGCCAAGGCACGGCTCGTCCGCTTGCCAGCTTATCCGAAATCCGACTGGCTGCCCGCCGACCGCGATTCGAAGGTCGCCCGCAAGTGAGGCTGATTCCTGAGCGATCGGCGCCGCTTTTGTTTTCCGTCGCAGGGGCTGTTCTTTTGCGCATGACGTGAGGCCGCCCTGCGCGTATAATCGTCATCATGCAAAACAGCGACGTGGTGAAGATTTTCGAGGAACTGGCGGACCTGCTTGAGATTCAGAACGCCAATGCGTTTCGCGTGCGCGCTTATCGTAATGCGGCTCGTACGCTGGGCGACTTGCCAGAATCTGTCGCCGAAATCATCGGCGATTCTCACCGAAGTCTCGAAGACCTTGCGGGCATTGGTCACGATCTCGCCGAGAAAATTAAGACCATCGTGAGCACGGGTAGTCTGCCGCAGCTCGACGAACTGCGGCTACAGGTTCCTAAGGGCGTCGTCGAGATGCTTCGCATCCCCGGTTTGGGTCCTAAAAAGGTGGCCGCGCTATTCAAAGAGCTCTCGATTACCAGTCTTGAAGCGCTCAAAGCAGCGGCCGAATCAGGGGCGGTGGCAGCGCTGCGTGGTTTCGGCGAAAAGACAGCCAAGGGCATTCTGGAAGGGCTCGAGCGCCTCGCCAGCACCGACGTGCGAATGTATTTTGCCGAGGCCCAGCCGCTCGCTGCCGCCATTCTGGCCGACCTTCGCCGATTGCCCTCGGTCACGCAGGCCGAGGTGGCAGGTAGTTTTCGCCGCCGCCGCGAGACTGTCGGCGATCTGGACGTGCTGGTAACGTCTCACGACGCCACGGCCCCAATGGATCTCATGGCGTCGCATCGTTTGGTTGAAGCAGTGCTGGCACGTGGCGAAACGAAGCAGCGCGTGCGCCTTAAGGCGGGAATCGAAATGGACGTGCGGGTCGTCCCCGACGAATCATACGGCGCGGCCCTGCAGTATTTTACGGGGTCGAAAGCGCACAACATCGTCATCAGGCGCCGCGCCCAGGAGCGAGGACTCAAAATCAACGAATATGGGGTTCTTCGCGATGAAGCGTCGATCGCGGGGCGCACCGAAGAGGAGGTTTATGCGGCGGTCGATCTGCCGTGGATTCCCCCGGAATTACGCGAGGACCGGGGAGAAATCGAATTGGCCGAGAGGGGGAAACTGCCGGCCCTCATTGAATTGTCGGATATTCGCGGCGATCTGCACATGCACACGACGGCCACTGATGGTCAAGCGACAATCGAAGAAATGATTGACGCAGCTAAGGCGCGCGGGCTGAAATACATCGCCATTACCGACCATTCGAAGCGGGTCTCGATGGCGAATGGTCTCGACGCGGCACGACTGCGGGCCCACTGGCATGAGATCGACACGATCCGCAAGAAAACGACAGGAATCGAGGTGTTGTGTGGCATCGAATGCGACATACTCGAGGACGCGACACTCGATCTTCCCGACGAGGTTTTGGCCGAGGCCGACTGGGTGATCGCTGTTCTGCATTACGGACTCACGCAGTCGCGCGAGAAGATCATGAAACGGCTGCTGACGGCGATTCGAAATCCGCACGTGTCGGTGCTGGGGCACCTGACGGGCCGGCTGGTGGGGAAACGCCAGGGGGCCGAGATGAACCTCGACGAGGTTCTCAAGGCTGCGGCCGACCATGGTGTCATGATCGAAATCAACGCACATCCCAGTCGGCTCGACATCGACGATGTGGGCGCCGCCGCCGCGCGAAATCTCGGCATTCCCATCGTCATCAGTACTGATGCCCACAGCGTGACGGGCTTCGACGTAATGCAGTACGGCGTCTTCCAGGCGCGACGCGCGGGGCTTGAGGCGAAGGACGTCGCCAACACGCGGCCGTGGGCCCAGTTCAGGAAGCTATTGAGAAACCAAAAGTAACTCGATTTTATATGACAGCTCAATATCTTGAAAATTCCTTCGACGGGGCGAAAGACATCTGACGTCGCTTTGGAAGTCGTTCTGTTCTCCATTGCGGCTGTGGAGCGCGCAAGGGAAATGCGATAGCATGGCGTTGTCGTCGGCGATATTGTTGCAAAAGCGGAGTATGGACGACGAGTGCCGCAGGCCCATTCCACAGGAAGCGGGTGTGCGAATGCGGGAGGTCTGTCGAACTGATTTAACTTCACGAGAAGATCGAATTCCCGGAACCACACGATGATTACGAGCGAGTGCCCGTGATTGCCACCTGAGTATGAGCCAGGACTAACGAACCACAGGAGTCACCCGGATGTTAAGCGTCGTTCAATGCAGAATTTTTCGGCCGGTGATCATTTTCCCGGCGGCTCGACTCTTTTTTTGCGCGGTGCTTCTAGGGCTGGGCTGTCTTGTAACGCCTGCCCGAGCTCAGAAGTCTCCGCAAGAAACAGTCGACTCAATCTCGACTGCTGACGGTTTCGAGGTGAAACTGTTCGCTTCCGAGCCGATGATCGTCAACCCCATTGCCATCGATGTCGACACGTATGGACGCGTGTGGGTCACTGAAGGTACCAAATATCGCCGCAATGTCGGCAGCCCGCCCGACGACAAAATCAAAGTGCTCGAAGACACCGATGGCGACGGCGTAGCCGACAAGGTTACTGTCTTTACCAGCGATCTGAATGCAGCGATGGGTATTTGCGTTGCAGGTTCGAAGATTTACGTGCCCGAGTCGCCTAATCTGTACGTCTATGAAGACAAGAACGGCGACCTCATACCCGACGGCCCCCGCAAGGTGCTCCTCACCGGGTTCGGCGGCCAGAATCACGACCATGGGGTGCATAGTCAGGTCTTCGGCCCCGACCACAAGCTTTACATGACGAATGGTGACACAGGCTTTAACGTCACCGGGCCAGACGGCAAGAACATCAAATTTCAATGGGGCGCGATGATTCGCTGCGAAGGCGACGGCACCCAGCTTGAAGATTTTGCCGTCAACTTCCGCAACCCGCTGGAACTGGCTGTCGATTCCTTCGGCAACGTCTGGTGCAGCGACAATGACAACGACGGCCTGAAGAGCGTTCGCATCTGCTGGATCCTCGAAGGGGGCAATTACGGCTGGTTTGGCGGACCCGAAAATATCCGCAATCCTGATGGCAGCTTCGACCCGATTCACCATTGGCGGGCCGACAGGCCGGGCTTCGTCCCATATGTCCTCATCACCGGCTTCGGTTCTCCTGCCGGAATGACGTTTTACGAGTACGGTGCGTTTGGTTCTAAGTATCAAAATAAGATCTTCCACTGTGATCCGGGCCCTCAGGAAATTCGCTGTTATTCGCCACAGCGGTTGAAAGGAGTGGGTTATGGTGCGGAGCTGGAGAACATCGTCACCTCCAGCGATAAGTATTTTCGCCCGATCGACCCCTGTGTCGCTCCCGACGGGTCGGTCTATGTAACTGATTGGTACGATGGCGGCGTCGGGGGACATGCCTACAATGATGCAACGCGCGGTCGCATTTACCGCATCACACCGACCGGAAAAACGCTCGTTCGCAAGGATAAGCCCGGCCCATATACGACGGATGCCGACGCGCTCGCGGCCCTCGCAAGCCCCAATCACGCCACGACATATCTGGCCCGCGAGCGCCTTCTGGCCAGCGGCCAAAAGGCGATCAAGGGACTGGCAAACCTCATGGGGAGCAGCGATCGAAATCTCCGAGCGCGCGCCTTATGGGTGCTCGATCGAATCGGCGGAGATGGGCGTCTGCTGGTGGAATCCGAACTCAGTTCTCCTGACCCGGCCTTTCGGGCGCTGGCGGTGCGCATCTTGCGCCGGCATGGAGACGCTGAAATCTCCACACTTCTTCGACAGGCAAGCGACCCGGACGGCGAAGTTTTAAAAGAGCTTTTGCTGGCGATCGGTAAATCGAATCAGCCCCAGGCCACCAGTGTTCTCGTGAAGCTCTTCGAGCGCTATGACGGCCAAGATCGTTATTTGCTGGAAGCACTGGCGATTGCCTCGCGCGGCCGGGAAACTGAGGTTTTCAATGCCGTTGTTGACCGGCCCGATGCTCCTGTCACACCCCGGTTGGTCGACATCGTGCGCGTCTTGAAGCCCCAAGACGCAGCCCAATACCTGGCCTCCAAATTGGCATCGGCCAATCTGCCCGCCGATGCGGCACAGTCGCTATTGGTAGCACTCTCGGCGACTGCCACTCCTGAAGCGGCCAAGAGTGTTCTCGAAATCTTGAATAGTAAGGCCCCGATTGAAATCAGGAAGCTGGCAATCGACGCCGTGCGAAAGAATCTCAATGGAGCCTGGAGCGCGCTCAAGAGCGACGCGGCGCTCGAACCTGCACTGAAATCGGCGATGCAAGAAAAGGCCCTCCGCACCGCGGCTCTGGCCATCGTCAGCGAGGCCGGTCTCAAGTCGTTCTTCGACAGTCTGAGGGCGATCCTGCAATCCGCCGACTCTCCGGAAACCAAAGCTGAAAAGTTAGTGGCGATTGAGGCCGTCTCACGGAACAATATCGAACGATTCGGTCC
>JAYTRB010000404.1:0-3878 GCA_043746425.1 Planctomycetia bacterium | reverse complement strand
CGAGAATCTGTCGAGCGAAGCCGACGAGAGTGCGCATTCAAGCACTTCTTCTTCAAGCACCCCTTCCCGCCCGAGCTATGCCATTGATCTGGAAATGGTGCTGCAACTGACAGACGGTCAGAATCCGCAGGTCGCCTTTGCCCGCGAGCGAATCCAAGAGGCCTTCGCACAGGTCGACCGGGCCCAGACCCTTTGGCTGCCATCGTTGCGAACTGGTGTTTCCTACACCAAACATGACGGCGTTACTCAGCAGGTGAATGGCAGCATTATCAATGCCAGTCGCAGTGCCCTGTTTACCGGATTTGGTGGGGTGCTTCCCGGCGGGGCAACCCCGGCCATTCCTGGTCTCTATGCCAACTTTCAATTGGTCGATGCGATTTTTCAGCCCCGAATTGCCGAACGAACTGCGGCCTCGCGACAATCGGCCGCCACGGCAGCTCGCAATGACGCTCTGCTCGAGGCCGCACTTGCCTATTTTGAATTGTTGCGAGCCGAGCAGGATCTGTCGATCGCCCGTGAAGCGCGAAGGCATACTCAGGAACTGGTCGATCTGTCGGCCGTCTATGCGACAACTGGCAAGGGGACGACAGCCGATCATGATCGCGCTCGGGCCGAGCTGGCCTTGCGTGTGAACGACGTTCAGAGGGGCGAGGAAGCCGAAAAAGTGGCCACGGTGCGCCTGGCACAACAACTCAGCCTTGACCCGCTGCTTTCGCTGGAACCGCGAGAACCGACCATTGTTCCCATCGAGCTGGTTTCGATCGAAGCTTCACCGGCCGAACTTGTGGCACGGGGGCTCTCCAATCGTCCGGAGGTTGCCGAAAACCGACAACTCGCGGCCGAGGCCATCGAGCGCCTGCAACGCGAGAAATTTGCACCGCTGATTCCGAGCGTGCTGCTGGGCATCGGCTATGGCGGATTCGGCGGCGGTTTAGGAGGCAATATCGCTGGCTTCAATAACTCCTTCGACGCCGTTGCCGGCGCATTCTGGGAAGTCCGCAATCTCGGTCTGGGCGAGAGGGCCGCGCGGTGCGAAGCACAATCTCGCGTGCAACAGGCCCAGTATCGGGAAATTGCCGCGCTCGATCGAGTCGCCCGCGAGGTCGTCGAGGCCCACATCCAGGTGCAATCGAGAAAGGGACAGATTGCAACGGCCCAAGAGGGCGTTCAGGCGGCCCTCGCGTCGTACGAGCGCAACCTCGACCGCATCAAAAATGTCTTAGGTTTGCCGATCGAAGCCCTGCAAGCGATCCAGGCGCTGAGCCAGGCGCGCCGCGAGTACCTGCGCACCTTGATTGCCTACAACGAAGCCCAGTTTCGTCTGCAACGCGCGTTAGGATGGCCCGTGGAAGCGCTCTAACCCCGCAGCCATCAAAACGAGAGTTTGGCGTTGGCGCACCTCTCCGGTGCGCTCGTGCCCAGGTCGTTTGCAACGATTTGCCGAGTCTGGCCCGAATCGTCAATTTGATTCGCGGCCATCGACCAATCTCCATCGGCTAATGCGCGGCTTGACGCTGTCTCGAAAGCGATTCTTACGGTGTCGCAGCTAATGCCTCATTTCGCGGCTCAGATTCGGCTTGCGGCACTTGTTCATTGATTTCCGCCGGCTTCCAGGCTGCGCGCACCGACCAATTGGCAATTTCGGCGCTGAGCGGAATCTGCTCACTTCCAGGCGTCGGCAGGGCCTGGATCACGGAGAGTTCCGAGCCGCAGAGATCGAGTCCTGCCACTTCGTCATGCACGTCATCAGAATTGCTTGACGCGTCGTCGACAATGGCGACGATCGGCCGGGCGAAACAATGAGGGTTGGCGCGAATCACTTGCGCCACCCGGCCGTCAGAAAGCCGGACATGGCTGCCGATCGGAAAGAGCGACAGAATTCGCAACAGACTGCTCACCACCGAAGCGTCGACCTGATTTTTCTTGGCCTGTCTGAGCAGGCACTCCATGGCCGCATAGGGCATCAATGGCGGCCGGAACGGGCGTTGCGAAGTCATCGCCAGGTACGAATCGGCAACGTGCAGGATTCTCGCAAACAGGTGAATGCACTTCTTGTCGCGTCCCCGCGGATAACCTGAGCCGTCAGGCCGTTCATGAACCTGGTAGGCCACCATCTGCACGAGAGCCGGCAGTCCATTCACGAGTTCGAGAATGTTCGCTGTGTGAATGGCATGTCGTTGAATGTCGAGTCGCTCACTGGCCGTCAGGCGTCTCCGGGCATTGCGGATGCGTTCGGGAACACGCACCATTCCCAGATCTTGAAGCAGCCCGCTGATTCCGATCGTGCGGACGTTCTTGGCGTCAAAACCCATGTCGATACCGATGGCGATGCCCATCAACGCCACGTTGAGCGCGTGCTCCGAGAGGCTTGGGTCGTTATTCTTCTGACTGCAGACCCCAAGCGCACTGTCGATATCAGCTAACATCCCCTGCATGCATACAGTCGCTACGTTGCCGATCTGGCGCCCGTCCATTTCCGTGCCGGCGACCGCCGTCTTCATGAGTTTGTCGACCTGGTCGGCCCCTTCCGCGTGATTTCCAAGAAGCTGATCCTTCAGACGCCGATCATAACCTTTGGTCACATGCCGGGTCACATTGTTGAGCAGCGCCGGTCCGTTGTTAATTACCGTCAGCATGCCCGAACGGATTAACGCATCGAGCCGCTCGTTGAGTTTGACTTCCAACTGCGCCAGTTCTCGCTCGTCGGGTTCGCGATTTTGCGAACGTGTCGCCGTCGCGACATCAGCCTCGTCCATGAGCACGTTGACGACGTTGCGATCGGCCAACTGCTGCCTGTGCTCTCCAGTAAACACCGTTCCCGCTGCCAGCAGCAGCACACCCCGCGGATCGTGAATCGGAAAATTCAACGTCCGACCTTCGATAATCTGTCCCAAATCGACCGACACGCATTTCGCCATGGCCATTCTCCTGCGAATTGTTCACCACAGGAGTCGTCCAAATGCAACATCCCAAGGCAACCGTCAAGCTTATCTCGTTCGAGACATTCGGGCCCAAATTGCAGTGCATTCATTCATTCGAGACTGTGAATACTTCAATCCGATGCAATAACAATGGGTTTGCTGGTCGTAACGGATCAATGAATTATGCCGTTCGTTGCGTTCTGGACGCATCGAAATTCGACACGCGTTCGGCCAAAGCAGGGCATTACGACAGCATCACGAACTGCACTCAATTCTGGATCAAGCGGTTCACTCAAACCAGGTTTCGCCAGGCTTGCAGTACTTTCGCGCTACCAGTTCGTTCAATTCGCAACCCAGCCCGGGTGCGTCGGTCAGAGGAATGCGGCCGTGTTGAATCACTGCTCCGGGAACGTCCGCACGAATGATGAGGTCGTTCCAGAACGGCACGTCTGAGCCGTGGAATTCGAGGGCCACGAAATTGGGAAGCGTCGAACAGACATGGGCGCTGGCC
The DNA here is from genome assembly GCA_043746425.1 of Planctomycetia bacterium. Classification (GTDB taxonomy): domain Bacteria; phylum Planctomycetota; class Planctomycetia; order Planctomycetales; family Planctomycetaceae; genus JACQFH01. Next base: position 446 of record JAYTRB010000404.1, on the reverse strand, counting down.
ATCATTCCCAGGGGCGACGCGATGTTGTGAGGGGCGAAGCGGATGCCCTGCATTTCGGCCAGTTCACCGATGCGCTTGGCCTCGAGCATTCCTCCGCATTTCTGAATGTCGGGTGCCACCAGATCGCAGCCACGGTGAGTAATCAGATCCCAGAAACCGTGCCGGCGGTTGAGGTTTTCTCCCGTCAGAATCGGGACGATCCCCAGGGCGCGAATCTCGGCGACATCGCGGTAATTCTCGGGCGGACAAGGATCTTCGAACCAGAGCAGATTGTACGGCGCCAAGGCTCGCGCGATGCGAATCGCCTCGGTCGGGGCAAAACGCCAGTGACAATCGACCGTCAGATCGGCATTGTCGCCCGCCCCTTCGCGGGCGGCCGCCACGCAGGCGACCATGCGGTCCATTTCCAAAGTCGTCAATGGTCGGTTCAATTCCTCTCCGGTCAG
>JAYTRB010000403.1:0-3392 GCA_043746425.1 Planctomycetia bacterium | reverse complement strand
TGGGTAGTGCTTCCGATTCTGATCGTGCAGGCGACGCTCTTATGGACGAAGGCCATTCTGGTGCTCAGCGGAGTCCAGCTGACGATGGTCAGCTCGGTCCTCGAATCGCTGGTGACGATTATGGGCGTGGCTACCGTGATGCATATGTCGCTGGTGTATTGCGAGCTGCGACGCGATCTCGACCGCGTTGCCGCCTTGCACCGCACACTCGTGCTGCTGGCCAGCGACATCTTCTGGGTTTGTGCCACAACTGCGGCCGGATTTGCGGCCGAACTCTCGAGTCACGTTTACCCCATTCGCAGTTTCGGGGTGATCATGACGCTGGGGTCGATGCTGGTGCTGGTGGCTATCGCGGCGATACTGCCGGGGGCAGTGCTGCTCGGCCGGCAAACGGCCGACCCCGATGTCTCGGCGGCCGACAAACATCTGGGACGCTGGCTGGGTGTCTTGGGCGATTGGATCGAGAAATACCCTTGGCGGCTCCTCGCGGTATGCCTGGTCGTGTCGGTGGTGTCGCTCGTTGGCATGCTTTTCCTTCGGGTCGAAACCGAGTTCAACCATAATTTTCGGCGGTCGAGCCCCATCGTTCAGGCCATCGATTTCCTTGAGCAGAATATGGGGGGGGCAGGAACCTGGGAGGTTAATTTTCCCGGTCCTGAGACCCTGACTGAGGAATATCTCGATCAAGTGCGCGATTTCGCGGCCAGGTTGCGCGAGCTGCGGACAGGCGCGGCTGACGAACCCCCGGCACTTACCAAAGTGACGGCCATCAGTGATGGCATCGATCTGGTGCCCCGGCAGATTCTCAACTTGCGTCTCTCGCTTGAGCAGCGACAAGAGCTGCTGGCGAAAGTTCAGCCCGAATTCGCCTCCATTCTCTATAACCCTGCCGAGCGCCGCATGCGCATTTTTCTGCGCGCCCTCGAGCAGCAACCGGCAGAACGCAAGGAAGCCCTGATCTGGAAGGTTGAGGAACTCGCCCGACAGGAATTTCCAGCCGCCGACCCGGCTTACAGTGCCCGCGCCTCGGGAATGTTCGTGCTAATGACGTTCATCGTTGAAAGCATGCTCGGCGACCAGTGGACGTGCTTCCTGTGGGGCGCGGTGGGCATCGTCGGGATGATGACGATTGCCTACCGCAGCCTGCGCATCGGCCTGATTGCGCTGCTTCCGAATCTGCTGCCGATCGTGCTCGTCATCGGCGCCATGGGCTGGCTGGGACTGCCGATCAATATCGGCACCGCCATGATTTCGGCCGTGTCGATGGGGCTTACCGTCGATGCCAGCATTTTCTACATTTCGTCGTTCTTGCGGATGCAAAAGGCGGGAATGAACTTTTCAGAGGCGCTGCGGGCGACTCAGCATGAGATCGGCCGCGCGCTGATCTATTCAAATGCCGCCCTGGTTCTGGGGTTTCTCGTGCTGACGCTTTCGCATTTTATTCCGCTGGTCTATTTTGGATTTCTGGTAAGCGTGGCAATTCTCGGCGGCCTGGCCGGGAACCTTGTCCTGTTGCCGCTGCTGTTGCGCGCCACTCAGCGGCGGTCGGTCTCGTAAAGACCGCGGCGCCATGTCAAGTTGCCAATCCCGAGCCGACCGCGCATCTGAGATAGAGACTCTTTCGCTCAGGGGTGGCAGCTTCGAGTTTTGTGATGCGAAAGATGGCGGTAAAAAAGAGGGGTCAACCAGAATCGCTGTCGGCACCAAAAAGGAAACGGGCGACCGCTATGGGCGCCCGTTTTAAGACTCGATTCTCGCCGCCTGCGAAAGTTCACGCGGCGACATTGTTGGTCTTCCGCTTTTTTATCCAGCCAAGCATGCCCATACTGGCCAGTCCCAGGCCCAGCAGGGTCAGACTGCCGGGTTCGGGGGTGGCGGTCGCACGGCTTGTGCCCGACAAGGCGAACGCCAAGTCATTTGGCTGCGAATTGCCTGCACCAAAGAAAATTTGATAGCTGCTTCCATCGCCGCCGGTTCCGGCTGACCAACCCCATTGCGTTGTGTTGGCCAAGTCAGGCACAATCGACAGCCAGTAGGGGGTCGCGGCGGCCGAAGAGAATGGATTTCCCGAAATGTCGGCACTGTAACTGTAGGTCGTAATGCCGGCATTTACACCCAGTATTGATTCTCCTGCATTACCAGAAATGACATCGCTGCTGATCAGACCACCCGGCAGACCCGCGCTATCATTGTAGAAACTCAAAGTGAATGCCGAAATGACGTCGCTGCCGGGGGTTAAGTATTGACCGGCCCATGTCACGCTGTTCACAACGCCGGGCGACGCCAACCTGAAATTGTCGTACGCTGTGGCAAAATTCCCCAGACCCGAGCTGCCCGTGGTCGTGTCGTTTTGCGACAAATACGCAGTATTGGAGCCATCCCAAGGCTGCGAATATAAAAGACCTGCAACCGCCCCTCCGGGATGACCCAGGAATCCTCCGGCGATTGCCAACAGCCAAACGCTCGTCTTTTGTAAAAAGAATGGCTTCATTTTGAATGTTCTTTGCTGAATGGAATTCGACCAAATCGACGCCTTTTCGGCTCAAATCCACCATAAACGGGCGAGGATGCTAAGTCAATGTAAATTTCCCAGATTATCAATTTGGCATGCGATGAATTGATGATGCTAACTGATTTCTCCGACACAGTCGGCGATTCTCAGCCGGTCACGTTGAATTTGGTCTTCTTCGAGACAATGCTGGTGCCATCGCTATCAGTAATTGTGACCGCGGCCAAGTAAATTCCGTCCGCACTGAAATCGACATTGGCCACGACGGCCCATTTTGTACCCGCGGCACTCCGCGACATCAGAAACAGCCTGATCACTGGCGTGCCGGAAATGGGACCGCCCCAGTTCACGCTGATGTTGAAATCGGCTGCCGTGGCGTAGGGGTTGCCATCCGTGAACGTCGCCAGCACGAAATAGCCCGTGCTTTTTCCTCGGATTGCGCTGATCGTCCGCGCGGAAGTCGTGTCGGTCAGGGGCGCGTCCGCTACATTAAACGTCGTGTTGCTCGTCTGAATGCTGCTGCCGTCCACATCGATGATCTTAACGGTCGCCGTGTACGTCCCCTTTTCGGCATAGATCGCATTCGCTACGACTTGCCATGTCGAATCGGTTGCTGACCGCGACACCAACTGCACGGCAACGGTTGGTGTGCCGATCATGGCGCCCCCCCAAGTCACGTTGGCCGTGAAATCAGTCATGGGAGCCGAGGGATCGGCGTCAGTAAACGTGGCCAGAATCACCGAACCCGTGGTCTGCCCTTCGATCGCGTTCAAAGTCACGACCGGGGTCGTATTTGTCAGCAGCCCATCGACCATACTGAATTGTGTCTTATTTGAGGTCAAGCTATATCCGTCGGTGTCGTGGACAGTTAGCGCGACAGTGA
>JAYTRB010000402.1:0-1793 GCA_043746425.1 Planctomycetia bacterium | reverse complement strand
GAAGATTTTGAAAAACCGGCATATACCGGCTGGACAGCCACGGGAAATGCCTTTGGCGAAGTCCCCAACCGCCGGCCGCTTCCGGCTTATCAGGGAGAGGTCGGCGCCCAAGGACTGGGATTTGTCAATTCGCATTCAGCCCTCGACAGAGAGGGAAATCGAACCGCAACAGATGAGCTGACGGGAACGCTCACCTCGAATTCCTTCAAAATCAGCCGGCCCGCGATTCATTTCCTGATCGGCGGCGGCGGCCATACAGGCAAAACGTGCTTGAATCTTCTGGTCGACCGCAAGGTCGTGCGGACGGCGACAGGACGAAACGACAACCGAATGAACTGGAGTACGTTTGACGTCGGCGACCTGGCAGGCAAAGAGGCGCGCTTTGAAATTGTCGACGACATGCGCGGGAGCTGGGGAAACATCGGAGTCGATCAGATCGTATTCAGCAATCGCCCGCTGCCCGCGGCATTGGGGAGCCGAATTGCAGTGGCGGCGAAGAAATATCAAATCGATGCGGCGGAACTCATGAACTGGGTGACGCACCTGCAAGGGGCTGCACTGACGACATCGACAGACCCTTTTCATCTGTGGGCGCAGCTGGCGTCGCGAACAGGCGGATTGGCGCATCCGGCAATCGCCGATTATTTGAGCGAACAGGCGGCCGGCCAACGGGCGATCGCCGATCGCATTCACGCAGCCGAGCAGAACGAGATTGTCTTCGAGGATTTTTCAAACGATACGTATCGGGGCTGGTTTGCCGCGGGGGATGCTTTTGGAAGTGGACCGATCGACTTTGCCATTGCGCCTGCCGAGAAGCGACTCACGGCGGGCGCACGATCGTCTCTGGCAGGGCCGATGGCGCATAGCGGCGCCCTGTCGAACCGGCTCGAAGGCGTTCTGCGCTCACGGACGTTTACGATCGAGAAGAACCATGTCCTGTACCATGCGGCCGGACGGGGAGCGAAGATCAATTTGATCGTCGACAGCTATCAGTTTATCCGCAACCCAATTTACGGCGGCCTGACGATTGCTCTCGACAACCCCGAGCAGATGCAATGGTTTGCGATGGAGGTCAGCAAGTGGGTGGGACATACAGCGTATATCGAATTGATCGACCCGGGCGAAGGGTTTCTGGCGGTCGATCGCATTGTGTTCACTGATGAAAGCACCGCGGGCGAGGGTGAAAATGCCGTATCGCGCCATTTGCTCGAAGAGCGCGACATCAATTCGCCCGAGAAGATCGCACAGCGATACGCGACGCTTATCGAGCGTGCGTTTTTACTGGGCGACGATGCGAAACCTCGAGCGCATGGCGAGCGCGAGGCTGAAGACGCCATGCGCAACTTTTTGCTGACACAAAACCTGGCAGGAACGCTCTCTCAGACGCTGGCGGTTTCGCATCGCGACCTCCAGAAAAAGATGACTGACCTCTCGGCTTCGAAGCAGCGCCTCGAAGCCGAGATTCACTATGGCCGTAAGGTCATGGCAATGATCGAGGGGACGCCCGAAGATGACCGCGTGCATCTGCGGGGGAGCCCGCACAAATTTGGCGATGTCGTACCTCGACGGCTGCTCGAGGCGCTGGCCGGTCTTGAACAAGCGTCGGCATCAAAGGGGAGCGGTCGCCTGGAACTGGCGCATGCGATGATCGAGCCGGCCAGCCCGGTGCTCGCCCGCGTGATCGTCAACCGCGTGTGGAAACATCATTTCGGAGCCGGTCTCGTGCGCACCCCCGACGATTTCGGGAACATGGGGCAGCCGCCAACGCATCCGGAATTGCTCGATTTTTTAGC
>JAYTRB010000401.1:0-5002 GCA_043746425.1 Planctomycetia bacterium | reverse complement strand
GGCTTGCCGTGCCTGAGATCAAGCCAGCCCGGCCATCCATTCTGCTGCATGATCGCGCTCGTTCCCACGGTTCCAAGGTCTCTTCTTGTGCTTCCTATGTATCCCAAATTACCCAGTCGAATTCAGCCCTGCGAAAAAATGATATCTATGGGGTTGGCTGATATCTATGGATCAATTCCCGAGGGTTTCTCATAGATATCAGGTCGCGGGGCACTGATATCTATGGGGTGAGGGCTGATATCTATGGGGTGGGCGCTGATATCTATGGGGTGGGCGCTGATATGTATGGCGGTGCCGGGTCCTGTTCTCGGCATGAGTCACGTTGCCCGGGTTGGGCTTCCACTGACATGGTGAACGCATTTCCTATGTATCCCATATTGCCCAGTCGAATATAGCTCTGCGAAAAAATGATATCTATGGCGTTGGCTGATATCTATGGATCAATTCCCGAGGGTTTCTCATAGATATCAGGCCGCGACGGACGGATTTCTATGGGCCGCGGGGTGATTTCTATGGCAGGCCTGATATCTATGGCGGCGCCGCGCCATTTTCCAGGAATTACCCAAGTTGCCGTGTCGTGGTTTAGTGGCGCGGCCAGCTGCTCGATGGTTCTTTGACAATTCGGTAGCTTCAAAGGGTCAACCTGCCGCTCCGGTACCGACTGACGCCGGAGCGGCACGGAGCGGCACGGGCGGTAAAAAACGGTTCATCCCGAGAAACGCTTCAACGTGAGAGACGGGCGTCGGCCCGACTGCGTTACCAGGACGCGGGACCTGTGCTTCAGCGACCGGCTAGAAACTGTCAGAAACGACGGCTTCGAACGTTTGGCTGGCGCAGAAGGCGAGCGCTTGTTCGACCCGGTGGGTGATGCCAGCCAGACGGGCGCGGGTCGGTTCAAATACGACTCGTTTGACTTCTTGCCGCATGAAAACCAATTCGACCCGGTCGGGAAGACGCCCGAGCAATTGCTCGACAGCCAGCGCATACAAACCCAACTGAATCTCGTAATCGGCCAGATAATCGGCAGAAGAGCGATTGCAAAGGCCCGTTTTGTAATCGACGATCGACCAGGCGCCATCGGCCGACTCGAACAGGCAGTCGATTGTCCCGCCGATGACAAAGCCTTCGCTTTCAGCATCGGGCCGGGCATCGGCCCTCGGCGCCCCCTTGCCGCGGCCTGTCTGTCGCGCGGCCGCAAACGGCAGCCGAAAATCGATCTCGCGATGCATTTGCCGCGCGGCAGCCAGTTCGGCCCGCAGCGGCGAGTCGAGAAGGTTTTTCACACACTCCGCAGCGATCTCCTGCGCCCGTTTGTCGATATGCATTTCAAACGAACCGCAACAGGCATTGATCAGGCGGGCGATCTCCTGGGGAGTCTTAAAGTCGATTCGTTCGAAGAGAGAGTGAACGAGCGTCCCGAGTTGGGCGGTGGCTGAAAGATTGCCGCCAGCCGCCGCAGCATCCTCCGCGGCGGCAGGCGGCGACTTGGGCCGCGCGCCCCGCACCGGCCGCGACCGCTCCGACGAATTCTCTTGGATCTGACGATCGGCCATTTCGATTTCTGAGACGCTGAAACGCCGGCGGGCAGATCGATCGGCGGGAATGGTCCGCAACATTTCGGGGAGCGGATCGGGCAGGGCCTGGTCGAGCAATTCGCGAAACCTGCCGAGGGGCGGAGGCTGCGGGCCGGTCTCGGTAAGATCAACGGCCGTTGGCGCAGATTGATGGACGAAAATGTCGGGCAGCTGGCTGCCATATTTGACGCGAATCGACGTGCCGCCGTTGGTCGGCTCCGTACGCGGCTGGCCCTTGTCCAGATAAAATCGCTCGGCTACAAGCTGCAGCCACGGGTTCATGGCCTGGCCAGCCTGTTTGAGATTGGCCGAGAGAATCAGCAGGTCGGCGGCCCGCGTGGCGGCGACGTAAAAGAGCCGCCGTGTTTCGGCAAGACATTCGACCCTCTCGCTGATGCGGTGCATTTCCAGTGCAGGATAGCCACGCGCCACGCCAAACTTATCAGGAAGCGTCAGCAGGGGCCCCAGTTCGGAATCGCAATGGGCCGCCGGCGCATGATGTTTTTCGTTGCGGTCCATGTCGGCCACGATGACGACGGGAAATTCGAGTCCCTTCGACTGGTGAATCGACATCAGTTGCACGACGTCGCTCGATTCGGAATGGGTGGCCGCCACGGCTTCGCGTGTTTCTTCTTGCACGGCTTCGCCCAGGTTGTCGACAAAGTCAGACAGGGTAAACAACCCCGACTGGTCGAATTGGCGGGCCATGTCGAGCAGCTTTCGCAGGTTTGCCAGCTTTCGCGCTCCTAGATACTCGCTAAGCAGCGATGCGTCGTACCCCGTGCGGTCGATCGCCAATGTCAACAGCCGCGCGATGGGCAGAAGGTCTTTCTGGGCACGTAATTCGCAGAGCACCTTCGCGGCAAAAGCGACCCGCGTCTGCTGTTCTTCAGAGAGATGTGCCGGCGGCGAGTGAGACAGCGCCGCAGTGGGAGACGACCCCAGGGCGAAAATGGCGTCATCCGAGAGACTGAAAAACGGCGAGCGCAGAACTCCCACCAGGGCCGCTTCGTTGTCGATGTCGTCGAGATATTGGCAGAGGTTGACGAGATCGAAGACTTCTTGCTGGGCAAAGAAGGCCCTCCCGCCAACGACGTAATAATCGATGCCGTAATTCCGCAGGGCTTCTTCATAGTAGCGCACGTCGGTCATGGCTCGAAACAGAATCACGATGTCGCCGCGCTTGGCGTGCCGCAGCCTGAAGTCATCGGTCTGGCCAATGCGTTCGCGTACGCGGGCCACAGTGTCGGTCAGCAGCTGCGTCACGCGGCGGGCGATCCAGTCGGCTTCGCGGCGGCGGCGGTCGGTAACCGAATGATCGGTCTGGGACTCGTCCTCTTCACCAGCATTGGCTTCGCCCGCTCCGGCGACGCTGAACAGAAATTCGATGCAGGGCTCGGTAGACAATTGGTCAGCGTCGGCTTCGAGCGCCTCGTATTGATCGCCCAGCGCCCCATCGAAGACGGCGTTCACGAATGCGAGAACCTGCGGCTGACTGCGGAAATTCACACTCAACGGCAGCCGACCTGCCGGCGGAACGGCTTTCGATAAATCTTGAAAGATGCCTGGCATTGCCCGGCGGAAACGGTAAATCGACTGTTTTGTGTCACCCACGACGAAGAGCCGTCCCGTGTGCAGCGCCGCGCCGCACAGCATCTGCACAATATCATTCTGGATCGGGTCGGTGTCTTGAAACTCATCGACCATCAAGAGGGAAAGTCCATCTGCCATTCGCTCGCGGACTTCATCATGGTCGCGAAGCAGGTTGCGGGCCAGCAACAGCAGGTCGTCAAAATCGACCAGCGCGCCCTCGGCTTTGCGGCGGTCGTAGACCTTGCCAATGTTCTCCGCCGCCCGCAACGCGCAGAGCCCGATTTCGGCTCCGCGCAACAAATTGTCGGGATCGTACTCAAGCTGCCCTTGCAGCGTCTTGATACGCTTGCGGAAGGCATCAAAGGCGTCTTTGACGTCGGCATAAACCTGTTCGTTGTCCCAGTCGTTTTTGGTACCGCCCCCCTGGATGCGGGCGTTCTCTATGAGCAATCGAAGCAGATTCTCAGGGTCACGTCCTTCGGCCAGTTGGGGAATCAGCTCGAGCAGAGAGAGCCTCCGAGCTTGCATGACGGGATGCCGCGAAACGTCCTCGCGCAGCAGTTCAATGATCTGGCAGGCCGATTCTGACTCGCCGAGTTCCATCAAAAGCCGGGGTACGAACTCTTGATGCCAGGTTGTGTCCCAATGCTGGGCGAGTTTCCGCGCCGTGAATTGTTCCCACTTGGCGAAATCGATGCGGTATCGCTCTTGCACCAGAATCGAGAGCAAGTACTGCGCCCGGTTGAGACCGTACTCGAAAACAAGTTCTGCCACGTCGGGGTCATCGGCGGCCAGCCGGTCATGCATGCCGGATTTGACGGCCTGCCTTAGAAACGAGGGCCCCAGAGTTTCGTCGAGCAGACCGAATCGCGGATCAAGACCAGCTTCGACGGCATGCGATCTGAGCAACGACGAGCAAAATGAGTGAATCGTGCTGACACGGGCCGAATCGAGCTCGCGGACGATTGCCATCCAGTGGTCTTCCTCGTCGGTTGGGGCGCTCGTGAGACGCGCCGAGCACTGGCTGCGAATGCGTTCGCGCATTTCGCGTGCGGCTCGTTCGGTAAAGGTGATGGCCACGAGGCTGGGGAGCTCGGCACTCCCCGGGCCCGGTTGCAGATGCGACAAGAACCGCCGCGTAAGAACCCACGTCTTACCGCATCCGGCGCCCGCCGAGAGCACGACCGACACATGGCGGGTGTCGATCGCTGCCATCTGCTGTGGCGTTGGCGGCCGCGAGGCCTTCGGAGAATCTGCGCTGTCGTCGGCCGGCTTGTTCAAGGTGTCCATTCTTTTCTCATCTCGGGCGGCAGCGTACGAATCTGGGCGACGCGGCAAACCGTGTTATATTCGCAATTCGAACCACAGTGCGGGTCTTGATTGAAGACGGCGAATCGCCCGGCGCGGATGCCGGCGGCCAGCCGCGGGACGATTTCTTCGAGAGTCGTAACGAGAGCTTCCCAGACGGCCTCCTCAATCGGAGGCAGGGGATCGCCGGGTCTAAGCCTCCCCTTTTTTGCCGCTGACGCGAAGCCCGTGTCGCTGACATGCCAGTACCCCATCTGCCAGGGAACGGCGCCTGAGCCGACGATTTCGAGCCGCACCACGGCCAGCGTATAGAGCGCAATTTGCAGAGCCCGCCCGGAATCAATCGTGTCGATTTTCGCCGTGCGGCGGCGGCCGGTCTTGTAGTCAATGACGGTGAATACCGTGCGGTTACCGGCCTGGCCCACGTCGATTCGGTCGATGCGGCCCGCGACGCGCACCGCTTGGGCGCCGGCGCCAAACACCAGCGGATTCGTTGAAGCGGCGGCTGGCTGCGAGGTGCGACGAAC
>JAYTRB010000400.1:0-8642 GCA_043746425.1 Planctomycetia bacterium | reverse complement strand
GTCAGCGAAAACGTCATCGAAGCCAGTTGGCTGGCGCTGGTCGACAGCGTCGAATACAAGCTGCTGAAGGACGAGGGGGAGTTTGATGAAGCGGGGCCGGTTGCCGGGAAGATCCTGGCGGCGAAATGAGCATTTGGCGCTCAGAGAATTGACAGTGACAACCGCAATGAACGGCCTTTGCACCGGCGGACATTTCGGCCCGCAAGATCGTAAACCTTCGTGAAAACCAATTCGCGCGTCACATGCGCCCAGTCACACCCTGCGGTGTCTGTTCCAGACGAAACGAATACCGCCTGGAAGACTCGATAATTCTGGAGATAGATCCGCAAATTCTCGAGTTCGATATCTCGTCGTTGCTGGCCTGATCGAGCCCTCGGTACATTGCACACGCCTTTTTTGCAGGGTCACATGCACCCACTCAGAATTCGATATGTCATAGCGGGCACCGTCATCATCGTCGCCGGCGCCGCGATCGCAATTACCGGAGCTGGCGTGGGAGAGGGAGCCCTCTGGAAGGGCATAGCCGTGGCAGTCGTCGGGGCCGCGCTCATCAGCACCGGACTAAGACTTAAGGCAGATTGAATACGCGAACGGCTTTGTGCGCCGCGCGATATATTTGGAGCTCAATCCCTGCGGTCTGACTTCGATACGCTGCCGAAAACCGCTACAATTCGCAGTCGCGCGTTGGCGTGTCGTTTACCGTCCTCTTCATTCATTGTTGTAGCCACCCCTCATGCCCGTTGAATTGCCCAAACAGTACGATCCCAAGGCCGTGCAGCCCCGTTGGATTTCCTTCTGGCAGGAGCACCACCTGTTCGATGCGAATCCGAATCCGGCGAAGCCCTCGCACACGATCATGATTCCGCTCCCCAATGTCACAGGAGCGCTGCATATGGGGCACGCGCTCAACGGCACACTTCAGGACGTAATCACCCGCTGGCGGCGAATGCAAGGTTGCGAGGCGCTGTGGATGCCCGGTACCGACCACGCCGGTATCGCCACCCAAGCGGTGGTTGAACGCCGAATGCTTGAAGAAGAAGGCCAGACGCGCCATGACATCGGTCGCGAGGCGCTCGTCAAACGCATCTGGAACTGGAAGGACGAATACGCCGCCCGAATTCTCAACCAGCTCAAGCAGCTTGGTGCAAGCTGCGACTGGCGGCGGACGCGGTTTACCCTAGACGATGTGTGCTCGCGGGCCGTTCGCCAGACGTTCTTCAACCTCTTCCGCGATGGCCTCATCTTCCGCGGCAAGCGGCTCGTCAACTGGGACACTTTCCTGCAGACCGCCGTTGCCGACGACGAAGTTTTTCACGAAACCGTCAAAGGGCATTTCTGGACGTTCACCTATCCGGTGGTCGGCGTCGACGAAAAAATTGCCTTTTCGACCACCCGCCCCGAAACGATGCTGGGCGACACGGCCGTCGCCGTGCATCCGGCCGACGAACGCTATCGGCATTTGATTGGCAAGCTTGTGCGCCTTCCACTCGATGGCCGCGAAATTCCGATCATCGCCGACGCGCTGCTCGTCGACCGCAATCTGGGAACGGGCGTCGTCAAGGTGACCCCCGCTCATGACCCCAACGACTACGCCTGCGGCCTGCGGCACAAGCTGCCGATCATCAACATTCTAAATGTCGACGGCACACTTAACCAAAACGCGGGTCGTTGGCAGGGGCTCGATCGCTTCGAGGCGCGCCAGCAAGTTGTCGCCGAGATGGAACGGCTCGGCAATCTGGTGAAAGTCGAAGACCGTGACATCGAAGTTGCCCACAGCGACCGCAGCAAGACCCCCATCGAGCCATTATTGTCGGACCAATGGTTTGTGAAGATGGAGACCTTGGCCGAAGATGCCATGAACGCCGTGCGCACAGGAAAGGTGAAATTCTTTCCACCGCGGTACACGAAGACCTACCTCGACTGGCTCGGCGAAAAGCGTGACTGGTGTATCAGCCGGCAATTGTGGTGGGGACATCGAATTCCGGTATGGACCTGCACGTCGAAGTTCGACGACCCCGAAATTGCCGCGCTCTTGCAGAAGCTTGGTTTCGACTCCGCAGCGGTACGGCAATGCAGCGCTGCGACGCTGGGGGCCAGCAGTTCGAACGTGGCAGTTCTGCAGGTCCAGCAGATGCCCGACGAAAATGTGATGTATCTTGTCTGCATTGCTCCCGGAAACGAGGGCCTCGAAAAGGATCTGGATGACAGCCGGGTTTTCGAGAGAGATCCCGACGTTCTCGACACCTGGTTCAGCTCGGCACTTTGGCCACACGCGACGCTGGGCTGGCCCGCTGTCGACCAGAATCCGCCGCTTGACGGCAAGCCTGATCCGCGCTCGGCGGGGCACAATGAAGTTCTCGATTACTTCTACCCCGGCAGTGTCCTCATCACCAGCCGCGACATCATTACTCTGTGGGTGGCCCGCATGGTAATTATGGGGCTGTACAACATGGGGAATATTCCTTTCCGGCATGTGCATGTTCACCCCAAGATTCTTGATGGCTTTGGCCAGACAATGTCGAAGACGACAGGCAATGGGGTCGACCCGATGGACCTGATCGACAAGTATGGTGTCGACGCCATCCGTTTCACGATCTCGTCGTTTGCAGGCGAAAACCAGGACGTACGCCTGCCGGTCGGCTACGAGTGCCCGCACTGCGGCGAAGTGATTCCGCAGACCCTCGAACATCAGAAAGCGATTCCGGCGGGCGGGGCCAAGCCGCGTGTCAAATGTCCTAAGTGCAAGGCGGCGACACAGTATTCCAGTCCGTGGTTCGCTCCCGATGCCGGCGAACCGGTGGCCCGCGTCGTCAGCGAGCGATTTGAGTTCGGGCGGAATTTCTGCAACAAACTCTGGAACGCGTCGCGGTTCGCTATCATGAACCTCGAGAGCTACACTCCGCAGCGAATTGCTGAAGGCGATTTGCATCTTGAAGACCGCTGGATTCTGAGCCGGCTGGCAACGACGGCCAAAAGTATTAACGGTCTTCTGGGAGATTACTTGTTCGATGCGGCAACCCGCGCCCTTCGCGATTTCACTTGGAACGAATTCTGCGACTGGTATGTCGAGATGCTCAAGCCCCGCCTGCGCGATCCCGAGCGACGCCCGGCGGCGCAGCGACTGCTCGTGGGCGTGCTCGACGCGCTCTTGCGGCTGCTCTCGCCGTTCACCCCGTTCATCTGCGAAGAACTTTGGCAGCGGCTTGGCGAAATCGCTCCGCAGCGGGGCCTGTTGCAGCCAGAGCCAGCCACTGAATGCTGCATGATTGCCCCCTGGCCCGTTTTTCCCGATTCGTGGCGCGATTCGTCGCTCGAGTCACGCTTTGAACGCCTCCAGGAAATCATCGTCGCTGTGCGCAATGTGCGGGCCATGTACCGCATCGAAGACAAGGTCGAGCTGGCACTGCATGTGCGTTGTCAGCCCGAAGTCGCGGTGCAACTGAATGACGTGGCCAGCCAGTTTGAAAACCTGGCGAAGACGGTTCTTAAGGCAGCCGGCGGCGACGTGTCGCGCCCCATGACGTCTGCCAGCTTCTCGCTGGCCGACGCCGACGGGTTCATTCCTCTCGAAGGAGTCGTCGACCGTGAAGCCGAACTGGCCCGTCAGAGAAAAGAAGCCGACAAGATCCGCGGCTTCATCACGGGGCACGAACGCAAACTGGCTAACGCAGGCTTTGTCGCCAAGGCGCCGCCAGACGTGGTGGAACAGGTTCGCGAAACACTCGTGGGCCTCACCAAGCAACTGGCCAGCGTGGAAGACATCATTGGGCAACTGGGAGGCGATTGACGGCTGGTCGAGCCGCCATAACTTGACGCACCCTACACTAGCCACCCTATAATCGATGTCTGAATCAGGGGCTTGCTGCATTCAGCAAAAAGAGGCGAATTGTTTACGTCAGTGTGTCGAGGAGAAATCACTGTGCTTGTACAGATGGAACTGGCCCGCATCATCATCAGCGATGTGGGCGACCAGCAGGTCGTGTACCTGCGTGAGGTTGACGGACCGCGTGCCTTCCCAATTCTGATCGGCATTTTTGAAGCCGCCAGCATCAACCGGCACGTCAAGGGCGAGGAATCGCAACGGCCCCTCACACACGACCTCTTGCGCAATACCATCGAACAACTCGGAGGCGAACTGCAGGACGTCGTCGTCAACAACTTGCAGGAACACACCTATTACGCGCTGATTCGCGTCAAGCGCGACGGCGAACTGATCGAAATCGACAGCCGCCCCAGCGATGCCATTGCTCTGGCTGTGCAGTTTCGCCCCCCTCTTCCGATCTATGTCGACGACTCGATTCTTGAGCAGGTGGCGTAGCAGCCTCTTTGTCGGTCGAGCCCGTTCTTCAGTCGAGCCCGGGCGGCGGCAATCGATTCCAACGTGAGGCAACCTGCCTGAAGCGCGGCTGACTGACATGGCCCCACCTGCTCGCGGCACCGCGTGCAATCGCGTCAGTTGCATTCTGCCACCAGCGGCCCCGCCAGTTCCTGCATGAAGAATAGCCGCCCCGGCTGCGTTGGCATGTACGCCGAAGGAATCCACGGACTCGGCTCGTGCCGCAGCGTCATCCACAGGCTCAAGCCCTGCCACATCATACCCCGGGCGAAGGTGCCGTCGGCCCCGCCAATGATCTTATCGGCTTTCAGGAAAAGTCCTGGACCGATGGTATTGGCGTATGCCGGTACGAGCGTCGTACGGCTTTTGAAACTCGTGATCGCGTTCTGCTCGATCGTCAAGGGATGCAGTTTCGCCCCCAAGCGGTGCGTGTCGCGCATCCACTCGGCCGCCGACGCATATTCGCCGGCGAAGTGCGGCTCCCAGAAGGCGATATGACACACACGTCCGATTCCGAAGATTACTGTCAACTTTCCATTGGCGGCTCGTAGTTCTTCGATCCTGTCGCTGTAGGTCGGCAAGACCTTTTTGGTCGCGAAGTGCCGCTGCTTGACAGGAACTGTCAGTTTCTCAAGCGGTCCGTAGAACGCCTGTTGCATCGCATATTGAAATGCCCCGGGATTCGTCGGCGGAAGCGTATTTCCGTTCGCGTCGCTCCATTCGTCCATATTGAACCCCGACACATGATCGCAGGGAATTCCCCATTCGGTCAGAAAGTAGACCGCCCAGCGGTACATTCCCATCGGGCCGACGGGAAGGATCAGAATCGATTTTTCTCCTGCCTCGCGGTTCCTGCGAATCGTCAGGGCAATTTCGTGCCCCATCATCGTGTCAAAATCGGCGTAGGACGCGCACGGGATTGGCTCGAAACCACGATGCCACCATTTCTGACGCTTCGTGATTGTCCGCGGGTCTGAATCGACGCAGCGATCGATTTTCTTGAGATCCCACCCGGCCGGAAAGAAGCCCTCCATCAATGATCCCGAAATCGTTGTCAGCAAATCCATTACTTCTCCTCATGGTGGCGATCGGGGGGATGTATCCGCTGGAATTCGTGGCAACCCGGGCGGGGGCTCCGTTTGTATCGCGCGGCCTCGCGAATGTCGAATGCAGGTGCCCGGATGCCACGGTGTCCGAACTCGCGACAGCCAGATTGCCACGGTGCCCGAACCTTCGGAGTCCCCCTAGAGTCAAACGCCGAATTTTGCTAGTCTCCTGCCCCCTCGCTTCCCCGTTCATCGGACACGAAGAATTTCTGTCCACCGGTCCACCGTCAAGGATGGCAAATGGCACGGACTCCCGAGACGCTTCAAAAGGGCTTGGCGCTGCATAACTCGGGCGACTTGCAGCAAGCCGAACAGGAATACCGTAAAATCCTGCGGATCGATCCGCGGCATGCCGATGCGCTGCATCTTCTGGGAGTGCTCGGCCAGCAACGCGGAGAACCGGCGCTGGCGGTCGAATACATCGGTAAGGCGATAGCCGTCAATGGTTCGAACGCCGTCTATCATACGAACCTGGCGGCGGCCCAGCAGTCGCTCAAGCATTATGCCGATGCCGAGAAATGCTGCCGTCGGGCCATCCGCTTGCAACCACGCTATGCCGAAGCGCATTACAATCTGGGACTCTCTCTGGAATCGCAGGCAAAAGCCGACGCCGCCATTGAATCTTATCGCAAGGCAATTGAGCTGAAGCCTCAGATTGCCGAGGCGCATTTGAATCTGGGAAATGTTCTGCGCTCTCAAGAGCGACTCGACGAGGCCGAGATGTGCTTCCAGAAAGCCATCTCGGTACGCCCGGGGTACGCGCAGGCGCACTACAATCTGGGAAATGTGCTCCATTCCCGAAAGAACGAGGCGGCAGCGATCGACTGCTACCGCCGGGCCATTGAATGCGATCCGAACTTTCCTGATTCGCATTACAACCTGGCGACGGTGTGCCACACCTCCCGTCGATTCGACGAGGCGATTGAGGCCTTTCACGCGACACTGCGGCTCAATCCACAAATGGCCAGTGCGGCCTATGGGTTGGGCAACACGCTGGTCGCCTGCGATCGGCTCGAAGAGGCAGCGACCGCCTACCAAAAAGCGATTGAACTTCGTCCCGACTATGATGCCGCGCTAAACAATCTGGGGCAAACGCTGCAATATCTGGGACGGCTCGACGAAGCCGAACAGTGCTATCGCCGGGCCGTCGAGATCAATCCCGTGTACGCGACGGCCTGGAACAATCTGGCGGTCGTCCGGTATTCGCAGGACGACACGCCACAGGCGATCGAATACTTTCGCAAAGCGCTCGCCATCGATGAGCGGCATCTTCACGCCAATATCAATCTGGGATCACTGTTGAAGAACAAAGGCCGCCTCACCCAGGCCGCCGCCTGTTTCGAGCGGGCCATCGAGCGCGATCCTGCGAATCAAAAAGCCCGCGTTCTGGCTGCGACGATTCTTCCGCCGGTTTCATCGTCGGCAGAAGATCTCGCCGATCGCCGGCAGAAGTTTTCGAAGAATCTGTCCGATTTAATTGCCAACGGGGTTCGCCTCGACCCTGAAAAAGACGAAATGCCGAGCATTTTCTATCTTCCCTACCAGGGACAGAATGACCGCGACCTGCAAAGCGACCTGGCACGGCTGTACCCGGTTCCTGTAAGTCCTCCGGCCTTCAGGGTTTCGTATTCGCATAATCTGACACAGACGCAGAACCCGGTAGGCCATCCGCGAGAGGTCGGCGAGAAGATTCGCGTCGGTTTTATTTCCAATCATTTTCGCGCCCATACGATCGGCAACCTCATGCGCGGGGTGATCGCCGAAATGTCGCGCGACAGGTTTTCGGTGATCGTTCTGTCAATCGGCGACTACCGCGATGACCTCGCCAATTCGATCCGGGAGAGCGCCGATGAATTTGTCGTTCTTCCCTGCCATGTCCGGCGTGCGCGGCAGTTGATCTCTGAGCGGCGGCTGGATGTCCTGTTTTATGCCGACATCGGCATGGATACCTGCTCCTATTCACTGGCCTTTCACCGCCTGGCTCCGGTGCAGTGCGTAACGTGGGGCCATCCCGTTACGACGGGAATTCCGAACGTCGACTATTTCATTTCGAGCGAACTGCTCGAACCTGACGACGCCGACAGTCACTACACCGAACACTTGGTGCGTTTGAAAGGCCTGCCGACGTTCTATTACCGCCCGACCGCCCCCGCGCAGGCCCGCGATCGCCAGCATTACGGCATTCCCGCCAACTGCCACATGTATCTTTGTCCGCAAAGTCTCTTCAAATTTCACCCTGAATTCGACATGGTGCTGAAAGAGGTTCTGGATCGCGATCGCCAGGGCCGCGTCATTCTGATCGAAGGGCTCGAGCGCTCCTGGACCGAAACTCTATGCGCGAGATTCGAACGAAGCTTTCCCGAGTCGGCGCATCGCGTGCAGTTTCTTCCGCGGCAGGGACGTGACGATTTTCTCAACCTGATGTCACTGTGTGACGCGATGCTCGATCCGCTCCATTTCGGCGGGGGCAACACGACCTATGAGGCCCTGGCCCTGGGCGTCCCCATTGTTACGCTTCCTTCGCCATTCATGCGTGGACGAGTGACGGCGGCATGTTATGACATGATGGGCCTTGAAGATTGCATCGCCCATAACGTTTCCGAATACGTAACCCTCGCCGTACGCCTGGGCAATGATCCCGCGTTTCGGCGCATGTTGCAGCTCCGCATTCTCTCCGCCAATCATGTCTTGTTTGAAAATCGCGAATCGCTCCGCGAGATCGAAGGCTTTCTGGAAAGTGCCGTCGAGAGGGCGCGACACGGGCAAGTTCTGGCAAAGGTTGGTGAACAGACAGGTCCATCCGAAGATCGCAGTCTGCAATCTGAATCAGCCAAAGAGTACGCGGCAACTCACGCGATCGAACCCGAATCCGCAAATGCAGTGCGAACGCCAAAAGCGCCGGGGCTGGCGCACGCCGCCGCGCAAGTCGACGATGACGAAGCTGTTGAGTCGAATCTTGAGATCAGCAGCGGCCCACCCCTTTCGCATCTGCTTCGCACCTCGACCTGCCCTGCTTGCGGACACCACGTCGCCGTGCCGTTTTACGACGGAGGCGACCAGCCTCTGGCGACTGTCGCCTGGCCCAGAAGCGCAGCAGAGGCTCGCTCGATGAAACGGCTGCCACTGTCGTTTCTGCGCTGCGTCGACTGCGGGCATGTGTACAACTGCCGGTTCAATTACGCGGAAGTTCCCTATTCCGA
>JAYTRB010000399.1:0-1812 GCA_043746425.1 Planctomycetia bacterium | reverse complement strand
GCTTTTCGTGGAATCATCGACCTCATTGAAATGCGGGCTATCTATTTCGACGAAGCCTCGCAGGGGGCGAAATTCGAGATGGCTGAAATTCCCGAAGATCATCAGGATCTGGCCGCCGAGTGGCGGGCCCGGTTGCTCGAACAGGTGGCCATGCTCGATGACGGCGTATTTGCGAAATACGTCGAAGAAGAGCCGATCGCTGCCGACGACATTCGACGGCTGTTACGCGTCGGAACTTTACAGCGAGCCCTGCAGCCGGTGCTGTGCGGTTCGTCGCTCAAATATGTCGGCGTGCAGCCGCTGCTGGATGCCGTGGGCGCCTTTCTTCCCAGCCCTCTCGACCGCCCGCCTGTGCAGGGCATGAGCCCCTCGGCCAAGCGTGAGACGGTCGAGACCCGAAAACCCTCGGCCCAAGAACCGTTTTGCGGTCTGGTGTTCAAGATTGTGGCCGATCCGCACGGCGATCTGTGTTTCGTCCGCGTCTATTCGGGGGTGCTTAAGAGCCGCTCGCGGGCTCTCAATCCGCGGCTTGGCAAAAAGGAAATGATCAGCCAGCTCTGGCATATTCAAGCCGATCGCCGCGAAAAACTTGAAACCGATGCGGTCGAAGCAGGAGAGATCGTGGGAGTCACGGGAATCAAAGACTCAGCGACGGGGGACACGTTGTGCGACGCCAGCCATCCGCTGGTGCTGGAAAACATTGTCTTTCCCGAACCCGTCATTTCGATGGCGGTCGAGCCCGAGTCAAGTGCCGATCGGCGAAAGCTGGCCGAAACGCTGCAGATGCTCGCCCGGCAGGATCCGACCTTTCGAGCGAGCGTTAACGAAGAGACGGGGCAAACGATCATCAGCGGAATGGGGGAACTGCACCTTGAGGTCATCCGCCATAAGATGGAGCGTGATTTCAAGCTCAACGTCCGCGTTTATCGCCCGCGCGTCAGTTACCGGGAAACAATCAAGAAATCGCAAACAATCGTTGGGGAATTCGCGCGCCATGCCGCTGGCGTGACGCAGTACGCCCGAGTGCAACTCAAACTCGAACCCTTGGCCGATACCGATTCGATCGTCGTCAAAAACGACATGAAGCCCGGCGTCGTCGCTCCCGAGATTGTGGCCCTCGTCGAGCAGGCCGTGCGCGACTCGGCCCAGGGGGCCGGAATGCTCGGATATCCTCTGATCCAGGTGAAATTCACGCTGATGTCGGTCGAAGCCACCGAATTGGAAAATGCCGAAGTCGGATATCAAGCGGCGGCGGGCGATGCCGTTCATCGTGGGGTGAATGATGCCGGCGTCGTACTCCTCGAACCGATCATGAAACTGGAAGTTGTGACCCCGGACGAGTTTCTCGGCAACATCCATTCTGATCTCATGTCGCGTCGCGCCGTGATTGTCGGAACCGACCAGCGTGGTGACTTGCAGGCCATTGCCGCCGAAGTTCCGCTGGCCACGATGTTTGGCTATTCCAACCACGTGCGGAGCCTGTCGCAAGGCCGTGCCTCGTATTCGATGGAGCCCCTCAAATACGCCGTCGCCCCACCCGAAGTGTTGAAGGAAATGATGGGCGACTAGCCTGCATGTCAGGTTCTCGATTCAAAGAGAGGGCCGCAGTTCCGCCAGCGCGCCGCGATTGATCCGCGTGGCCAGGACAATCAATCGCCGGCGAGTGGCCGCGCGATTCTGCCAGGTCTTTCCTATTTCGGTTGAAGCCCGAACTGTGATGTCGAGCAAGGCGTGCCATTGAGGGTTTTGACAAGGAATTGCAGTTCATCCCGCTAATCAGCGGCCGGTCGATTGGTATGGCCGTTGAACGCC
>JAYTRB010000398.1:0-6095 GCA_043746425.1 Planctomycetia bacterium | reverse complement strand
GTCTTTCTGGCAGGCGATTCGTCAGCCGCAACGACATCGTTGCTGCCACTGACGGCCGGTAAGAATGTGCCGGCCCTCGCGCTCGCCTCGAGCCGACATTTCTTTGAAACGTTCGGGGCAGCCTCGATTCGCGACCTCGTGGGCGTTCGTCTCTGCTGAGACGAGGCTCTTGATGGTGGCGCGGTCACCGCGGTCGAAGAAAGCAAATTTTTCGCGGCCCATTGATACTCGCGCGACCATTTGCCCTGCTGCGGCCCCATGTCGTGCGCTGGCCCCGAGTGTTTTGAATAAGTCCACGCCAGCCACCGTATCCGCGGTTTTGAGGATTCAGGACGCCGTCTGACAGCGCGTCAGAACACTCTCGAATTCTGCGACGAGCCTAACGTGGTTCAACTGTGTGAGAATCGTCTTATGAATAAACGCCTGAACTTTGCCGCGGCCGCCCTCGTTGCCATCGCCGCAGTCGGCGGAGCCTGGTCTGTATGGGCGCCGAAATGGCCGTCGTCGAAAGACTCCGAAGCCGCCGCCAGCAAGACAACCGATGAACCACGCAACGAGGTGGTGCTTTCGCCCGAGAAATTCGCCTCGATGCACATCAAATCACTTCCGGTCTTGAGGCGTCGCGTGCAAGAGGAGCATACGGTTCCCGGCGAGATCGAGTACAAAAGTCTTCGTCGGGTCGCGCTCAAGGCGCCGGTCGATTCGGTGGTCGAAAAAGTGAATGTCAAACCAGGAGACGCCGTCAAACGCGGAACGCGGCTGGCGATTCTCACCAGCCCCGACGTGGGCATGGTGCGGGCCGACGTCGAAAAGAGCAAATCCGAGCTGGAGCTGGCCAATCGCGCGTTTCAATGGGCTGATGAGATCACTGGAAATCTCGAAGAACTTCTGGAGTTTCTGCACGATCTGCCCCAGCCTACGGTCGTCGAAAAGGCGTTTGACGACAAACGTCTGGGCGACCACCGGCAGGCGGTTCTGCCCGCATATTCGCGTTACAACCTCGCTGAAAAAGCGTGGGTCAGTGCCGAGATCTCCCGAAAAACCGGCTCGCTATCCGAGCAGACGGTTCGCCAGCGGCAGTCGGCGCGCGAAATCGCCAAAGAACAATATCTGGCAGTGTGCGAGCAGTCGCGCTTCGACGCGAGTCAGGCGCGCGAAAAAGCGCGACAGAACCAGACCTATGCACGGCAAATGGTCGATGTGAGCCAGCAAAAGCTGCGCACATTGCTGGGTGAGTATTCGGTTCCCACTCCGGTTGAAGCCGCTGGCGAAGGGGCGAGACTCACCCACTTCGATCTCATAGCACCATTCGAGGGAACGGTTGAAGAACGATTAACTTCCGAGAGCCAGCGCGTCGCCGAGGGAACGGTGCTATTTATCGTCGCCAACATCGAAGTGCTGGAGGTCTCGGCCAGGATTTACGAAGGGCCCTGGCAGGCCGTCGCTCCGTATTTCAATATGGACAGCAAAGACCGGCCCCCGCTCAAGATCAGTGTACCTGCCGTGGGGGGCGAACGTGAATTTGAGGCGCAGGTCGATTACGTGGGACGAATGGTCGATGCCGAAACCAAGGCCGTTACGCTGGTTGCACATCTTGACAATGCCCGGCACGAGTTCAAACCGGGAATGTTCGCCCGCATCAAGATTCCGGCCGGGCAGGCAACCGAGGTGCTCGTCGTTCCCTCCGCGGCTTTGCGAACCCACGACAGCCAGGATTTCGTTTTCGTCGAAGACGAATTGGAACCGCGCAAATTTCACCGGGTCGACGTCACGATTGGCAAGCACACTCCCGAAGGCGTGACGATCGCAAGCGGCCTGATTGAGGGCCAGCGCGTCGTCGTCGAAGGGGCCTTTCTGCTGAAATCTGAATTGCTCCTCGAGCCGGAAGAATAATAAACAAGCCATACGTCATTTCAGGCATTCTGCCCCATGCTCACTGCACTTATCAGACTCTCGATCGAAAACCGCTTCCTGGTGCTGGTGCTGACCGGACTCATGGCCGCGGGGGGGCTATACTCGGCCCTGCATCTGCCGATCGACGCCGTCCCCGACATGACCAACACTCAGGTAACCGTCATCACCACCGCCGGGGCCCTCTCGCCGCTCGAAGTCGAGCGGTACATCACCTACCCGGTCGAATGGACAATCGCGGGGCTCCCGCGGGTCGACCAGCTGCGCAGCACGTCGCAATTCGGACTTTCAGTCGTCACGATCGTGTTCGAAGACGGCACCGACATTTACTGGGCACGAAATCTCGTCGCCCAGCGCCTCGTCGGCGCCAAAGACAAAATCCCTCCCGGCTATGGCGACCCAGAACTGGGGCCCATGGCCACGGCCCTGGGCGAAGTGCTGCAATTCGAGGTGCGGGGCGACGGATACACCCCCATGCAACTCCGCTCGATTCTCGACTGGGAGATTGCCCCACAATTGCGCGGCAAGGGGGTGACCGAAATCAACGCCCAGGGGGGCTTCTACAAGGCATTTGAAGTTCGCCCCGACCCGAATCGCATGGCCGCATTCAACCTGTCGCTCGAAGAAGTGTTCGCCGCCCTCGAACAAAACAATCTGACAGCTGGCGGGGGGTACGTCGATCACTACGACGAGCGCCGCTTCATCCGCGGGCAAGCATTGCTCCTCAATGCAGCGGCCATCGAACAGGTCGTCCTGCGCAGTCAGACCGACGGCACCCCACTGCTCGTCAAAGATGTCGCCGAGGTAACAATCTCGCCTCTCATTCGCCACGGGGCCGTCACGCGCGACGGCCGGGGAGAAGTCGTTACGGGCCTGGTGATGATGCTGTTCGGCGAGAACTCGCGCGAAGTCGTCAAGCAGACGAAGCGGCGCCTCGCCGAATTGAAGTCCGCGCTGCCGCCCGGGGTCTCAATTGATCTGATTTACGACCGGTCCACGCTCATCGACCGCACGTTGCACACGGTCCTGAAAAACCTCAGCGAAGGGGGCGTGCTCGTAATCCTCGTTCTGCTCTTCACCCTGGGCAGTTTTCGGGCCGGGGTGATTGTGGCGCTCGCCATTCCGCTGTCGATGCTGTTCGCCGCCAGCCTGATGTCGGCAACCGGCATCACTGCCAGCCTGATGAGCCTGGGGGCCATCGACTTCGGGCTGATCGTCGACAGCTCAGTCATTATGATCGAGAATTGTATACGTCGGCTGTCTCACGCCGACGGCGCAGGCACCCACGAAGAGGTGATTCTCGAAGCGGCCGTTGAAGTCCGTAAGCCGACGATGTTCGGAGAGCTGATCATCTCTGTGGTTTACCTGCCTGTACTGCTGTTGCAGGGTACGGAAGGCAAGCTTTTTCGCCCCATGGCCTGGACAGTGCTGTTCGCGCTGGCCGGCTCGCTCATTCTCTCGTTGACGCTCATGCCCGTGCTGGCAACGATCGTGCTGCCGCGCAAAATGAGCGAAAAGGATGTCTGGCTGATTCGTGTCATCAAGTGGTTTTACGTACCGGTTCTGTCGCGAGTTCTGCGGCACAGGGTCATCACGATCGTGGCAGCGGTCGCCGTTTTCGGAGCCAGCATTCCGATCGCAACGCAACTGGGAGGCGAATTCATGCCCAAGCTCGAAGAAGGCGATCTGCTCGTCGAAGCCGTTCGACTTCCCACGGCGACTCTTGAAGGGGCCGAGAAGCTCACGACGCAGGTCGAAAAGCTCCTGAAGAAACTTCCCGAGGTGCAGACGGTTTTCTGCAAGACGGGCCGCCCAGAAATCGCTTCCGACGTCATGGGTGTGCACCAGACCGACGTGTGGATAATGCTCAAGCCCGAAGCCGATTGGCCCCGCCACAAATCCCGGGATGAGCTTAGTAAAGAAGTCATCGCCACCCTCGAAGAAAACATCAGCGGAGCCATATTTGGAATCTCGCAGCCAATCGAGATGCGGGTCAACGAACTCGTTGCCGGCGTCAAGGCCGACGTGGCCGTACTTCTCTATGGCGACGACCTCGACGCTTTAGCTCGCAAAGGCAAAGAGATCGAGCACGTGCTGCGAGAGATTCCCGGTGCCGAGGGAGCCAAGGCCAACATTCAGGGGAATCTTTCGACTCTCAGCGTGTATGTGAAGCCCGACCGGCTGGCGCGGTACGGAATTACCGCCCGCCAGGTGATGGACGCCGTGGCCACATTCGGGGGCAGGCATTGCGGCCAAGTCTTCGAAGGCCGGGCTCGCTACCCGATTGTCGTCCGCCTTCCTGAGGCGTGGAGGCAGCACATCGACCTGCTCCAACAGGTTCCGGTCTGCAAATCAGGAGGCAAGCAGATTCCGCTGGGCGAGCTGGCCGACATCACGCTCGAAGAAACGCCGCCCAATATCGAGCATGAGGCCAGTCGCCGGCGAACGTTCATTCAAACGAACGTTCGCGGACGCGACGTCGTCAGCTTCGTGCATGAGGCCAGCGAAGCGATCCGCCAGAAGGTCGATCTCGCGGGGTATATCGTGCAATGGGGAGGTGACTTCGAGCATCTTCAGACGGCCAGCCTCCGCCTGATGTGGATCACTCCCCTCGTATTGCTGCTGATTTTTTTACTGCTCTATACCTCAGTCCGCTCGATGGGGCTGGCGATCCTCATTTTTTTAGCCGTCCCAATGGCCGCGTCAGGAGGCGTGTATGCCCTCGCGCTGCGCGACATGTCATTCAGCATTTCGGCAGGGGTGGGGTTCATCGCCTTGTTCGGTGTCGCGGTTCTCAATGGCCTGGTATGGGTCAGCGGGGCCGAACACTTGCGGGCCGAGGGGCTTTCTCCCCACGATTCGTCCGAGAAAACTGCCGTCTCACGGTTGCGGCCGGTGTTCATGACGGCAGCGGTGGCCAGCTTCGGCTTTTTGCCGATGGCCCTGTCGACGACTCCGGGAGCCGAAATTCAGCGACCACTGGCAACCGTCGTGATCGGCGGGCTGATCACGTCAACGCTCTTGACGACGCTCGTCGTGCCGACGATTTACCCTTGGTTCTGCCCCAAGAAGGCCGGTGCCCAGGGTGCGACAATTACCACACCGCCGACAGGAAACCCATCCGGCACACCGTGGGAGTAGAGCCGATCAAACCAAAGTAGCTCAAGTGGCTGGGCGGCAAGCAGGGGTCTCATGCACGTCGCCGGCATGCCGAGTGACGCACTGCGCGCAAAAAAACACCGCCCTTTTCCGAAGGAAGAGGGCGGTGTTTGACAGGTCATAAAATCTTCAGGTTGTACATCCCGAGGTTGTACATCCCAGTGACTGGATGTCGCGGGACGGTCTCGCGACGTTCACGGGAGAGGCAAAGGTTGGAGAGACTTGAGAAAGCCGGCGGTCGAAATGCGACTGGTATTGTTGTTTGTCTATCTGATTCGCGGTCGTTCTTGCGAACGAGTCACTCTTCAGACAGGCTGATTGATCATCCTTAGAAAGGAGGTGATCCAGCCGCAGGTTCCCCTACGGCTACCTTGTTACGACTTAGTCCCAATCACGGAGCTCATCTTAGGCGCTTGCTTCCTTACGGTTAGCGCGGCGACTTGGGATGCTCCCCGCTTTCGTGGCTTGACGGGCGGTGTGTACAAGGCTCAGGAACACATTCACCGCAGCATAGCTGATCTGCGATTACTAGCGATTCCGGCTTCATGCAGGCGAATTGCAGCCTGCAATCTGAACTGGGGGGCGGTTTTTGAGATTTGCTCCCGCTCGCGCGTTCGCGTCCCTTTGTCCGACCCATTGTAGCACGTGTGCAGCCCTAGGCATAAAGGCCGTGATGACTTGACGTCGTCCCCGCCTTCCTCCGGTTTAACACCGGCGGTCTCTCTAGAGTCCCCAACTGAATGCTGGCAACTAGAGACAGGGGTTTCGCTCGTTGAAGGACTAAACCCGACATCTCACGACACGAGCTGACGACAGCCATGCAGCACCTGTGATCGTTCCACCCGAAGGCGTCATTCCGCTTTCACGGAACTAATCCGACCATGTCAAGCCTAGGATAAGGTTCTTCGCGTTGCCTCGAATTGAGCCACATGCTCCACCGCTTGTGTGAGCCCCCGTCAATTCCTTTGAGTTTCAGCCTTGCGACCATACTCCCCAGGCGGAGCACTTAACACTTTCGCTCCGTT
>JAYTRB010000397.1:0-5972 GCA_043746425.1 Planctomycetia bacterium | reverse complement strand
CGTTGACGGCGAATCGGTCGGCCCGCGCCGCGAAATCATGGACCCCGCCGTGCGCGTCGTCGATTTCGCCGAAGACAACTCTGGCGAGCTGTTTCTGCTCGACTACGACGCCGGCACGATTCATGCCCTGATCGAGAACAAAGTCGCGGCCGAACCACACCCGTTTCCGCGTCGGTTGAGTGAAACGGGAATCTTCGCGTCGGTCGCCGAAAATCGCCCGGCGGCGGGAGTGCTGCCGTTTTCGATCAACGCTGAAATGTGGTCTGACGGCGCGCATGCCGAACGGTTTGTCGGCGTCCCCTTAACGGGAGCGATTCGCCTGTATTCGCAGCCCAAGGCAATTCCCGGTTCGATGTTTTCGCGGGCCATCGAGTTTCCCGAGAACAGCGTGCTCGTCAAGACATTGTCGCTCGAGCTTGAGCGCGACAACCCGGCCAGCCGCCGCCGCGTTGAGACCCAGGTATTGCAATTCGACGGCCGCGACTGGCGTGGCTACTCGTACGCCTGGAATGACGACCAGACCGACGCCGAGCTGGTCGAAGCCGAAGGCAAAACGCGCACCGTGACGTTGACCGGCCCCGCGGCTTCCGACGGCAGCCACCAGCAGACGTGGCACTTTCCGTCGCGCACCGAATGTCTGCGCTGCCACAACCCGTGGTCAGACAATGCCCTGGCGTTCAATTCCCGACAGATCAACCGCGACCACGACTTTGGTGCCGTGACCGACAATCAAATTCGCACGTTCAGACATATTGGATTGATCGACGAGCCGGGGAATGAGGGCAACAATGCCAAACCTCGCCCGTCGAAGTCGCCTGAGGAACTGCCGCGATTCGTTGATCCGTCTGACACGGCGGCCGACATCAATCAACGTGCCCGCACTTACCTGCACGTGAATTGTGCCCATTGTCATAAGAACGGCGGGGGAGGCTCGGCGTACGTGCATCTGCCGCAAGACCTGCCGCTGGCAGAGACGAAATCTGTGGGAGTTCGCCCCTCGCAGGGAACTTTCGGAATTCATGATGCGCGAATCATCGCCCCGGGCGATCCGTTCCGGTCGGTCTTGTATTTTCGGATGGCGAAGCTCGGTTCGGGACACATGCCGCATATCGGTGCCGCGGTCGTCGATTTGCCCGGTCTGGAGTTGATCCACGATTGGATTCGGCAGCTTCCGGTTAACGTCGAAGACGACTTACTC
This sequence comes from Planctomycetia bacterium, assembly GCA_043746425.1. Taxonomy (GTDB): domain Bacteria; phylum Planctomycetota; class Planctomycetia; order Planctomycetales; family Planctomycetaceae; genus JACQFH01. The sequence continues at coordinate 4,774 of JAYTRB010000397.1, read as the reverse complement.
GTCGGTCGCCTGGCCGGTTTGAATCAAACGGAGCTGGCCGACAAGAATGAGCAGCGGCTGGCCGAGCGAACGCGGCTCATCACTGAGCTGTTGTCGAATTCCAGCCGCGCGGCCGTACTGGCACGTGCAATGCACCTGGGGCGACTGCCCAAATCGACGCGAGAGGTTGTCGTCGCGGCCTCGATCGCGCATGGCGACGCGGCTGTCCGCGATCTGTTTGAATCGTTTGTTCCTGAGGAAAAGCGTGCAAAACGTCTGGGCGATGCGATCAAGCCGGCAGATATTCTGAAACTGGCCGGCGACCTCGAGCGCGGCCGGCAGCTTTTTCACAAGACCGCCGGCGTGCAGTGCCGCAACTGTCACCGTATCGCCAGTGACGGAGCCGAGCTGGGCCCCGATCTCAGCCAGATTGGCAAAAAACTCGACCGCGCCAAACTTTTGGAAAGCATGCTCGAACCATCGCGAAACATTGAGCCGCAGTTCGTCACGTGGATTGTTGAGACGACCGCGGGCAAAGTGATTACAGGCCTGCTGGTCCGCAAAGATGACACCGAGATCGTCCTCAAAGATGCCGAGAATAAACAGCAGCGATTCCCCATGGCCGAGGTCGAGGGAATTCACCAGCAACAGAAATCGCTGATGCCTGAACTCTTGCTCAAGGAGATGACCCCCCAGCAGGTCGCCGATCTGTTGTCGTATCTGGCATCGTTGAAATGAATTCGCATTCGATTCTCAAACTCAACGGGTTGACGAAATCGTTTGGAGGCGTGCAGGCGCTGGCCGACGTTTCGTTCGATTTGCAGGCCGGTGAAGTGCATGCCCTGGTGGGCGAAAACGGCGCGGGAAAGTCGACGCTGGTGAAGATCATCACCGGTGCCCACAAGCCGGATGGGGGAACGATCGAATTCGCCGGTCGGCCAATCGGCGTGCTCGATTGCCAGGGGGCGAAAGACCTGGGGATCGCCGCGATCTATCAGCAGCCCGCGCTGTTTCCCGATCTGTCGGTGGCCGAGAATATTGCATTTGGCGTCGAGCCCCCCGGCTTCTGGCGGCGCGTCAACTGGAGAGGTCGCCGCGAACGGGCCGCGCAGATTCTGGCAGAGGTGGGCGCTCATATCGACCCCGACGTCGAGGCCGGCCAGTTGGCGATGCCGCAGCAGCAACTGGTCGAGATCGCGAAGGCCCTTTCGGCTCAGGCGCGAGTCCTCATACTCGATGAACCGACCGCGTCTCTCAGCGACACCGAGATCGAGCATCTGTTTACCGTGATTCGCCAGCTGCGAGGCCAGGGAGTCGCTTTGATCTACATCTCGCATCGGCTGGATGAACTGCCGCAGATCGCCGACCGGGTGACGGCCCTGCGCGACGGACGCCTCGCGGGAACGGCTCGCGTGCGCGAGGTGAGTCGCACTGATTTGGTTCGCATGATGGTCGGTCGCGTGCGATCGGCCGAGGTTCCAAAGGCCGTCGTCCCCAGCAGCATGGCGAATGAGAGAGCAGGCGTCTCGCAGCCAAATGTTTTCGCAGAGGGTCGCCCTTCACTTGCGGCGTGCCGCCAGAATCCACAGGCTGCCCGTGGCGAGGTGTTACTCGAAACCCGGGGCGTCTCATGCCGGGCGGGAGGAATTCGTGGCGTTCATCTCGCTTTGCGGGCGGGAGAAATCGTCGGACTGGCGGGGCTGGTTGGCGCCGGGCGGACAGAGTTCGCCCGTGTCTTGTTTGGCCTTACCCCCGCAGATGATGGCGACATACTAATCGGCGGCACTCCGGTTGTTATCGACTCGCCGGCGCGAGCCATCGCGCTGGGCATCGCCTATCTTCCTGAAGACCGTCGGCGGCATGGAGTGATTCTCGAATTGTCAGTCGCCGCCAACACGTCATTGGCGCTGCTCAAAAAAATGTCGCGTCGGGGATTATTCGATTTCGCCCGCGAGCGGCGACTGGCAGGTGACTTCGTCCATCGGCTGGGGATAAAAACACCGTCGATCGATGCTCCCGTAAGCAATCTGTCGGGGGGAAATCAGCAGAAGGTGGCCTTGGCACGATGGCTGGCGACAAATCCGTCGCTATTAATTCTCGATGAACCCACCCAGGGAATCGATGTCGGCTCGAAGGCTGAGATTCATCGGTTGATGGGCGAACTGGCTGCCCGGGGAATGGGAGTGCTGATGATATCCTCTGAACTCCCTGAAATTCTCGCGATGAGCGATCGCATTGTGGTCATGCATGCCGGCACGATCGTGGGTCAGCTCGAACGGGCCGAGGCGACGCAGGAAAGCGTTCTTGAATTGGCGCTGGGGCACGTTGCGGTGGCTGAGCAGCGCGACCAAAGCCCCTCGACCATTTTAAATCCCGCGAGTGGCGCCCCGCGCATTTCGCCAGAAATGGGAAACGGGCCATGACGCACCGCTATCAGCGAGAACTGTCGATTGCCGGCGCGTGGCTCACAGTGCTGGGCCTTCTGGCCGTTTTTGCCCCGACGTTCTATTCTGGCGATCAACTGCGGGCCCTTCTCATTAATGCGGCGCCGGTTCTCGTAGCCGCAGTGGGAACGACTCTGGTAATGCTCGCCGGACAGATCGACATCTCGATCGGATCGATTTTTTCTGTCTGCGGCGTTTTGGCGGGATTAGCCGTGCAAGCCGGCTGGTCAATGCCTGTGGCGATCGCGGCGGCACTTGTCTGCGGAGGTCTGCTGGGGGCAGTGAACGGGGCCCTGGTCGCCGGATTGCGCTTGCCGGCGATTGTTGTCACGCTCAGCACGCTCGTCGCCACGCGCGAAACGCTGCGCTATGTGCGGGAAGGTGAATTCGTTCGCAATCTTCCCGCCGGCTTTCAGTGGTTCGGTCTCTCGCAATTGGCTGGTCAGTGGATGGTCGTCGTTCTCGCGGCAACCATCGCGGCGCTGGCTGCCTGGGGGCTGGCAAATCTTTCGGGGGGCCGGGCGATTTATGCCACGGGCAGCGATTTCGAAGCAGCACGTCTGGTGGGGATCCGCCCGCGGCGGGTCGTTTTTGGCGTCTTTGTCGCCTCAGGAATTCTGACCGGGTTGGCCTCGCTTCTCAACGCCGTGCGCTTCGCCGACGTTGACCCTAACTCCGGCGCCGGCCTCGAATTGCAGGCCATCGCCGCAGTGGTCGTCGGAGGCGCATCGGTGAATGGCGGCCGGGGCACAGTGCTCGGTACGATCGCAGGCGTGCTGCTTCTGGCGAGCATAGGCCCGGCCCTCGTCTTTTTCAAGATTCAACCGCAATGGGAACGAGCCATCCAAGGCCTGGTCATTCTCGCCGCCGTGGCGTCCGACAGTCTCTTCCACAAATCGAAATAAAACGGAACTATACCGCTCGCAAAGCAGGGCGTGCCCAGCCAGAAATACGCCACCGGGCCTTGCCGCCTATTTCTTCTTGCGGGCCGACTTCTTAGCCGCTGGCTTCTTGCCGGGCCGCGGCGTGTTGAGCGCGGCGTGTAGGGCCTGCTCCATCGTGAGCGGAAAGAGCGATAGTTTTCGATTTGAACTGGATTCCGGCTTCATGCTGAGCCGCTATTTATCCGGCTCTGGACGAACTGGATGATCCTCGATGCTGACCGTGGGTGATATTTTTGGTGTCCCTTCGGGCCGGCTCGCCATCGCGGGCACTGATTCGCAGTCGGCCCGGTCGGCAACCACTATTTCCGCTGCCATCTCGTGTTTGCCGGCTTCCGCCGCTAGTCCCTTTTCCGATGCGCATCGCCAGCATTTTTACTTATATTCAGATGATCCTGCGACGGCGTTAACAGATATTGGCTGAACTCGTGGCCCTTCGATTCAAGGTTCGGCTGGCGTTTTTTGTGGCTCATTGATCGCCTCATCGTTCCGCTGCTCCTCAATTGACAAAAACACCTTCTGGCCGCTTGCCAATAGAGGGGACGTGATGCTTAGTTGCTCAACAAGTTCGGTCTTTGACAATCTTTGTAGTTTAGGCTCGAAGGTGTGCAACACGGATGCGCCCGCCAGCATCGCAGTTGCGAGAATGATTGCATCGGGCGTTTTGATGTTCCGCTTTTCATCGGGCGTTGCGCTTGCCCGCCATTCCGAACGCAGTCTGGCTGTCCGTCGCGCAATCTGTGGATCGACATTAACGACGAGCACGTTGGGCCGTTGCAGGAAGCCGTTGAATTCAGCAGCAAGCGATAAGTCGTCGATCAGGTCCAGCATTTCAGCGATGACAATTGTAGAAACGACGAAGTCTGCCTTCCCAAGTTCAATGTCGGTTGCAACTGCCACGATATCGGCAAGCGGTTTGTCTGCCTCGCGCTTGAGGAGTGCCAGAAAAACACACGTGTCCCAAGAGTAGACGGTGCGCTTATCATTCCCAGACATCGCGCTGCTCTTTTATGAGTTGCACGGAATCTCCCGCTAAATGCGATAGGCGACCGGCCATCGTACTGAGCTTCGGGAGATCGCCGGAAGGATGCACCTCAATTTCAGAAACGTCAACCTTGGCTGGGATGAATCTGTCGGCCACGTAATGCAGCTTTCCATAGACTGTGACATTGCATTTAAGGGCAGCCTGAACCTTGGGAAGCAGAGTGTCGGAAAAAATGCAAGAAACCTGGTGGCTGCCAATTGGCGGGAAAATAGCGAACTGATTTCTGCCGTGAACGTCGATTTTTTCCAGAAGACCAGAGATACTGCCGCTCGCGGTTTCTTGGAACTCCAGCGCCCTGTCCGCAGCAATCAGGTATTGTCGCGTGACGACAGTCCCGTCAAGGATAAGCCCTGGGCGCGCTCGAT
>JAYTRB010000396.1:0-7093 GCA_043746425.1 Planctomycetia bacterium | reverse complement strand
AGGTAGTCATCGACGTTTTCCATGGAAATGCCGTGGGCATCGAACGGGAAGGCGGCGACGTTTCCGGCAGCGACGCGGTCGATATTGACGTGGCATGTCGTGCAGCGGTCGAAGCGTGCCACATCTTTAGCTCCGCCATAATTGATCGTAAGATCGGGGAGCCAGATCTGGGCGGGGCGCAAATGGCCGTTGAAACCTTCGATGATCGGAACTTCCATGAGCCAGCGCTTGAAAGCGGCGGCTTTCGATTCTTCGGGCTCGATTCGCTCGCGGGCCTTTTTCAGCCGGTCGAGCTCGGTTTCATGTTTTTTGAGTGCGGCCTGGGCCATGTCGCGGGGCTTGTTCAGCTCAGCCAGCCGGTCTTTCGCAGCGTCGAATTTCGCCTGCAGTTGCTGCAACTCGAGCTCCATCAGGTCGACGCGCGCCTGCGTCGCATCGAACTTATCCTGCCAGGGCTTGAGCTGTTTTCCCAGCGCCCCGTCACGAACCTTCAAGTCGAGATCGGCCCGCACGGCGTCGCGCTCGGCCCGCTGAAATTTCACCTCGCGGGTGAGCTTCTGGCACTGCCCGTCCAGATGATCGGCTTCTTTCTGGGCCGTTTTCAGTTCGTCTTGCCGATCAGCGACCGTCTGTTTCGCCGACTCGTAGCTGGCGTGGAGTTGGCGCTCTTTCTCTTCAAACTGCGGGGTCGTCAGAGCCGACAGGTCATCGTCAAGCTGTTGCGCCTGAAGTTTGTAGGTCACGCGCTGAATGCCGCGCCATTCGTCGGCATAGTCGGCCTGCATCATCCACATCGTCGCTGCGAAAAGCGCCAAGGCGCTCGCCGCCGAAACGATGTGCATCTTTCGCAGGTTTCTCCAGACATCTTCTGTTGCGGGCATGACTTCTTCCGGTAAATCCTCAGATGTTGAAGAACCATTCGGGTATGGCGACGATGTACTTCAGATTCATCGTCCAGCGCAGGACCATCTTGATCGGCAGGCAGGCCATGAACAACACCAGGTTCGAGAAAACCATATAGCGGATAAATCCCATCCGCATGAAGAACGTGCGGAAGATCGTCATCGCCATCAGCATGGGAAGTACGAACAAATACCCGGCCACCAGCACCAGCCCCAGCCATTCGCGCTTGAGAATCATCAGCGCCTGGATCGCCGGGCTCGAACCGGCGGCTGCGACCGGCAGCGGCTGATCGAGCCAGCTCCAGAAATACTCAGACAGGTTCACATTATTGAGCACGACCAGCTTGTGCACGTCCCAGAACTCATAAATCCCGAAGAAATTCCAGTTGGGACCACGCAGAAATGTACCGAGAATGATCAGCCCGATCCACAACGGCAGAAAACCGAACATGAACGTCAGCACGGAAAACTTGCGCTCGTTGAACGTATAGTACCCGTTCCCCTTCTTGTTGAAATCGATGTACGGCAAGGCCATCAAACCCACGAGGATCATGCTGGGCAGCACAACCCCGGCCATCCACGGATCGTAATAGACGAGCATTTCCTGCAAACCCAGGAAGTACCACGGGGCTTTCGAAGGGTTGGGCGTTCGCACCGCCGAGGCGGGCTCTTCGAGCGGCGCTTGCAGCACGATTCCCCACATCACCAGCACGGCAGTCACAATGACCATGCAGATCATTTCAGTGTAGACCAGATCGGGCCACACGAGAACTTTTTCGTTGTCTTCCTGCTCAAACAAGGGGCGGCCAGCGGCGATCCGCCGGTCGTTATCAACCGCCCGCCTGAAATACAGCCACGTGAAAAACGCCACGATAAACAACATCGAAACGATGGGGACGTTGTCGGGCTTCCCCACAATCTGACGAAAATCGAAGTCGGTCATCGACAGCGCCATGAACAGAATCATGCCGTTGAGAATGAGCCACGAAACAGTCGGCTTGATAAGCTGTTCGCGAAACCAGACGACCGCCACGAAGAGCAGCGTCGATAGCACAAAGTACACCTCGGGCTTGGCGCCGGCGTCGATTGCCGATTTAAGCCACTCGGGCATGACGATGATGAACTGATCGGCCCCGGCAGACTTGGTGACGTGGGCCGTGCCGATGACGCCCAACATGACTGTGTACATGGCCCAGCCCGCGATCGCCCCGACGCTTGCATGGCGCCTGGATGCGCGCCATGTCCAATAGACGTTCATGGCGAACAGCAGCAGGTACAGCCAGCCGATGCCGCGGATGACTTCGGGAGTTAAATTCGGTTTCATGTGCCCACGCGATCACAGAGGTTGGCTGATTCCGCCATCTTTGCGGACTCGCCAGAAATGAATGGCAATCAGCCCCGCCACCACCAGCGGAATTGCCACACAATGCAAAATGTAAAATCGGTTGAGCGTCGCCTCGCCGACAAACCGCCCCCCCAGCAGAATAAACCGCGCATCGCTGGCGTTGGTGATCAGATCGTAACCACCCAGATTGAGAAGCTGATTGCCGGGCCCCTCGTGCCCCAGAAACGGAGTGGCGCGCGCCATGTTCGAACCAACCGTAATGGCCCAGATCGCCAGCTGATCCCACGGAAGCAAATAGCCGGTGAACGACAGCAGCAGCGTCAGCACCAGCAGCAGAACCCCCACCACCCAGTTGAACTCGCGCGGAGGCTTGTAACTGCCCGTAAGAAATACACGATACATGTGGAGCCAGACAGTAATTACCATCGCATGCGCCCCCCAGCGGTGGATTTCACGCATGATTCCCAGTGTCGTCACATCACGCAGCGCTAATATATCGTTGTAGGCCCATTCGAGAGTCGGGCGATAATAGAACATCAGCAGCACGCCCGTCACAGTCTCAACGAGAAACAGGAAGAATGTAATTCCCCCCATGCACCACGTGTATGACAGGCCGATTCCCTGCTTCTTGACCGACACCGGATGCAGATGCAGAAAGAAGTTGGTGAGCATCACCACCACGCGGTTGCGCCGGTCGTACGGAGCCGGATGACGGAAAATGCTCTTCCAGATCTGCGAGTCGCGAATGTAGTCGCCGATGGTCATAAAGTTGATTTCGAATGTTTGGAATTTCGATTTCGGTTTTCAGACGAACAGAACCCCATTAGCCGACGACTTCATAATACGAAGCCGGGTCGCTCCACTGCCCCATTTCCTCCTGGAACTTCACGCTCTTGTCGACCTCCAGCATTCCGTCTTCCGCCAGCCGAATCCCCGCCCGCTCCAACGGCCGAGGAGCCGGACCTTCAAAGTTGATTCCCGTGATGTAGAACCCCGAACCGTGACAGGGGCATTTGAATTTGCGCTCGCCCTCGAGCCAGCTCGGCGTACATCCCAGGTGCGTACACACAGAAATCAGGGCATAGAGCAGATTCTTGCCCTTATAACCATCGGTGTGCACAATCCACACGCCGTATTGCGCCACCAGCTTGGTCGAAACCGTTCCCAGATCGAAATCAGCCGGCGAACCGATCTTGAACTTGCTCGGCGGTTCGGTCAATACATTGGGAAGCATGAAGCGGGCCGTCGCCAGCGTGGCGACTCCCGTGGTTGCGGCCAGCATCGTCCATGCGGCGGCGAACGCTGACCCGAACAGATTCGTGACCAGCACCAGCGGCGCCAGGAGCATCGCCATCACGATATTACGCCGCGTGGAATCGGGTGCAAGGGCTGGCACCGGCCTCGTCGCTGCCGCAGTCGGCTTTTGCGGCATCGGCGGCGCCCCGACAAGCTTCGCGGGCTTAGCGGTTGTTTCGCCAGCGGACCCAGCAAGACCAGCGGACCCAGCAAGACCTGCCGTCCCCGCAAGACCAGCCGGACGAACAGCTGCCACCATCTCTTGCACCGACAACTTTGAGCCTTCAGGAGTGGCGACGGCCGGCGCCGCAACCTTAGCCGGCACGGCCGGCTTGTCGTGTGCCGCCGGCTTTTCACCACCGCCTGCACCTGCCGCGGCCCGCGCCGCGGCCAGAATGTCGGCCGTCGATTTCGGCCTTCCCCCGGCTGCTGGTGAGGCTACCGGCTTGGAGGCGACAGCGGCTGCGGGCGCGGCCGCAGGAGCCGCAGTTCCGCCGGCCTGCGCGCGAGCCGCGGCCAGAATATCGGCCGTCGACTTCGGCTTCGCCCCCGGCTGTGATTTTACAACCGGTTTGTCAGAAGGAGCAGCCGCGGCGACTGGTGATGCGGTGACGGGCGTTTCAGAAGCCGGCGGGGTAGAAACGGACCCCGCCGTTTCCTCGGCTTGCATCGGTGATTGTGCGGGCGCCGCCCCCCCGGCAGCCTTTGCTGCTTGAGCGCGTGCCGCCGCTAGAATATCCTTGGTACTCGCCTTCTGCGGAGTACCACCCTTGGGTTCATCGGACACAATCGTCCCCCCATACCTATTTCATTGCGGAAGAACTGACGCGCAATCGCGCACGCTGGTTGCCAATACGCCATCGCGCATCGAAGTGATTTTTGCATCCCGAATCGCAACTGACAACCGCCAGTCGAGCCAACTCCCATAATTTCTCAGAAGCAGGAAGCCGCCGAAGGGGGGTTCCCAGGTCTGGGAAATCCCTTTCCATGCGACGTGCAACCCGCCACAATAGGCCCGGCATTTCACCTGCTGCCGACGCACCGAAAGCCACTGGCGAAGATCGGGCTTCGACTTCCGCACACTTGACCCTTCCTCGGGGAATCAAAAGAAATCGCATTGCCGCCCTTCAGGATTCCCTCGTGACTACCCCCCTGATTCATGAATTCGACGCCTGCATTCGCCGCGATCCGGCCCAACGCGGGCTGATTGCTACAGAGCCGTTGTTCGGCCCCCTTTGCCCAAATCACCTCTTCGCGGCAGCCGATCATCTCTCGCAATTCGGCCAACGAACTGCGATTGTCACCGGTTTTTTCATACCTGCGGGCGATCCCCCCTCGGCTGAAACCGATGGCCCCCTGGGAGCCCTCGTCCTGGCACAGACTTTACTGGCACTGGGAATCGACAGCCACATTATCACAGACGGATTCTGTTTCAACGCCCTGAATGCAGCGGCACGAGCCGCCGGTTACCCCGCTGACCGTTTGGTGAACTATCCCGACCTTTATTCGGCACTGGGACATTCCGAACTGGGACAATCCACAATGGGCGACAACACCGTCACTGCTCGCTGGCGACATGACTTTCTCCGCCACGAATCGGAAAAACCGCTCACGCATCTGATTGCCGTCGAACGTGTCGGCCCCAGTCATACCCTAGAATCACAGAAGCAGCAGGCACCCGGCAGCGCGGCGACTGTCGATCGGTTTGCCGAATGCGTTCCGTCGGAGCATCGCGATCATTGCCACAACATGCGCGGAGAAAACATCGATCGCTTCGCCGGCGACTTGCACCGGCTGTTCGAAGAGGCGCCTGCGTTCTGGCCTGCGGTGAAGACCATCGGCATCGGCGACGGGGCCAATGAAATCGGCATGGGAGCCGTCGCCTGGGAGGATCTCGAGCGGCGGCTTTCGGGAGAGCAGTCGGGACGCGTCCCCTGCCGCATCTCGACTGATTGGAACATCATCGCCGGCACCAGTAACTGGGGCGCGTACGCCCTGGCCGCCTCTGTCGCGCTGCTTCGCGGACAATTTGCAGCCGTGGCTCCCTTCGATAGCCGGCAGCAGCAGGCGGTCCTGGAACAGATGGTGGCGCATGGCCCGGCCGTTGACGGCGTCACACGGCGACGCGAACCGACAGTCGACGGCTTGCCCTTTTTGACCTACATTCAACCGTGGGAGGCGATCCGCAGAAAGCTGGGGCTCGAAGATTGAAGGTGATGCACAACTGGTTTCGCGTCCAAGTGCCGTCAAACCCGTGACGGCATGACGCCGGCTCCCGTTACTGGTTCCCGCCGGCGACGCTCCACAGCCCCAACCGCTGGCGTCGCGCGTCGCGTTCGGCCACGCGAAAACGGCGCTTCATCGCTTCGCTGTACGGATGATGGGTAATGGCCCGGCCCAACCCCGCGCGGATCAACTCTTCGTTCAAGAACCAGTCGTCGAGATACACATACGCCAGAACGCGGCCGTATTTGTCGTGCCGCTCTTTGTCAAATTCCAGCCGCACGCGGCGACCTTCGACATGCGCGCGAGTGAATTCAGAGGCTTCCGGGCCGAAGGGTTGAATGGGCGTATCGGGCTTTTTTGTTTCCGGCGTGTCGACCCCCAGCAAGCGGATGCGGGTGTGATCGGAGAGCAGCAGTGTGTCGCCATCAACGACGCGCTGCACGTGCGCGATGGCACCCGGTTCGAGCGGAACGGGCCGATCGTGCTCGGCGAAGAAAGCCTGCCAGGCGGCCAGTCCCGCCAGCACAAGGGCCATCGCGACGCGCGCCGCAATCGTTCGTCGCGGTGGAGGAAATCGCCGGCGCCCCACCCTGTCCTCCTGAAGTGATCTGTTCGACGTGTATTCGGCCAGAGTCCCGCCGACCGGCACCGTGCGCATTCACCTCGAATGATTCAGACCAGCTTCCAGTAACCAGTCTGCGCCAGACTGTCTGCCTGGCTAATTCTCGCTGAAGTTGAGCCGCCGTAAAGTTTCGCGGCCCAGTGGGTCGTTCGTGTACTTGGCGTGGCACCGCGGGCACAGGTCGAAGTGAAACGACTTCGAGTTGCAGTCTTCGAGTTCGGTGCCCGTCAGTTCCATCTCGTGGATCTCTGCCGCAATTTCCTGCAAGTGATCGACGTCGAGGTCGGCTTCAGAAAGATCTTCAGGATCAAAAGCCGGAAAGACTTCCAGTCGGACAACGTATCGTCGATCCTTCAACGCCTGCCCGCACAGATCGCACGAAAAATGTAACATGGGCACCGAATCCTTCCGCAGACGTGGCAATCACGAAATGAACAATAATTAAACCCACGGTCGATTCTAAACACAAATCGCAAATCGAGGAAAGCCTGATTTGAAAGTTTTTTTGTCGCATTGGTCCAGCGAAACCAAACGTACCTGCAAGCGGCCCGTGTGTCGCAGCAGCCACTGAAACGTGGCCTGTGTCGCTCGGCGGCATTTCTGGCCCTGTAATAAGGGGGCGCGAAGACTGGCCGCTTGCCTCCACAGCGCTCTTCAAGCGAGGTCCTCGCGTGCGTCCTGGCTGACGACTTGCATGATCTG
>JAYTRB010000395.1:0-7803 GCA_043746425.1 Planctomycetia bacterium | reverse complement strand
GTTCACTCGACGAAACGAAGGAAAGACGGAACACTGATTCACACTGATTTACGCGAATCGGCTTCTGAAAAACGTCAGCCAACCGCGCGCGACCGACCCAACGTGCACACGCCAGTTCAGAGTCGTGGGGTGCTGCGGAGGGTCTCAACCGGCCATCCTGCTGCCGGAATTCGTGCGACATCATCCCGGCTTCACGGGCGCGCAGTCGTCGCTGGGTCATCGACATCGGCAGATCTCCGACAATCCGGGGTCGATCGGCTTGGATTTTCGCTCCCGCCTGCCGGCCTGGCGGGGTACAATGCCGGACATGGAAATCGAGAAATCGTCACGAACCAGGGCCGCCGTTCGCGTCTCGTGGCTCGCTGTAATCCGCTTCATCGCCATGCTCTGTTGGCTCACAACGTCGGCACCAGCGCTGGCCGAGCGACCGATCGATTTCGTTCGCGACGTCCGGCCGATTCTGCAGAAGCACTGCTACGCGTGTCACGGCGAGGTCAAGCACAAAAGCGGCCTGCGACTCGACATTAAATCCGAGGCCTTCAAGGGGGGCGAGGAATTTGGGCCCAGCGTCATCGCTGGAAAGTCAAACGACAGCCCGCTGATTCAGTTCGTGCGCGGCGATGACCAAGACCGGCTGATGCCTCCCAAAGGCGCGCGGCTTTCAGCGGCAGAAATCGCCACATTGACGCGCTGGGTCGACGAGGGCGCCGTGTGGCCTGACGGCGTCGATCTGGCAACGCTGCACGACAAGCGCGCGCATTGGTCGTTCAAGCCGATGACGATTGCCGCGCCCCCCGAGACGAAGATCTCGACATGGGCACGCAATGAAATTGACCGCTTCATCCTCTCGCGGCTCGAGCAGGAGGGCTTGCTTCCCGGTCCTCAGGCCGATCGCACCACGTGGCTGCGACGGGTAACGCTCGACCTGACCGGCCTGCCACCGACGCCCGAACAGGTCGTGGCTTTTGCGAACGACCAGCGGGGCGATGCTGCCGTGCGGCTGGTCGATGAGCTGCTCAGTTCGCCGCACTATGGCGAGCGCTGGGCGCAGCTCTGGCTCGACGTGGTACGCTATGCCGATACGCATGGTTTTGAAGTCAACACCGAGCGCCCCAACGCCTGGCCTTATCGTGATTACGTTATTGAGGCTTTCAACCACGATACGCCCTACGACCGCTTCATTCGCGAGCAAATCGTGGGGGATGTGCTGGGCCAGGATGCGGCCACCGGATTTCTCGTCACGGCCAGCGTCTTGTTGCCGGGGCAGATTGGCCAGGACGATGCATCAAAGCGGCTCGCCCGTCAGGATTCGCTGGATGAGATTGTCGTCAATGTCGGGCAGACATTTCTCGGTCTGAGCGTGGGCTGTGCCCGCTGCCATGACCATAAGTTCGATCCCATTTCGCAGCGCGAATACTACTCAATGCAGGCCTTTGTGGCCGGTGTGGAGTACGCCGATCGCGATGTGCAAACTCCTGATGCCGAAGCACGCAGAGGCGAAGCGCGGCAACTCAAAGAGGAACTGTCGCGAGTCGAGCAGCGGCTGGCGCGCTTTGTGCCACTGGCAAAATCGGGAGCCCCGCGCGGGGCCGTGAACCCACTAATGAACACCGACCGCTTCGCTCCGGTGAAAGCCAAACGGGTACGGTTCACGATTAACGCGACCAACAGCCTCGAACCGTGTCTGGATGAACTTGAAGTCTTCGACTCTGCCGGCGTGAACATCGCGCTCGCCAGTGCCGGAACACAGCCCACGTCGTCGGGCGACATCGTCGTGGCCGATCGTCACGAACTGCGGCAGATCAACGATGGCAAATACGGCAATTCGCGCAGTTGGATGTCAAACGAGAACGGCAAGGGTTGGGTCGTGCTGGAACTCGCCGATGAGCACACAATCGACCGCGTGGTCTGGGGAAGAGACCGGGAAGGGCAGTTTTTCGACCGACTGCCAACCGATTATCGCATCGAAGTTGCAGAGGCTGCGGGGGAATGGCGTACGGTGGCCGACTCTTCCGACCGCGCGAAGTTCACGGGCGACAACAAACCGGTCTCGTTTTCGACCGCGGGACTGACAGCAGAAGAGGCCAGCGACGCCAACCGCTTGCTCGCAGAAAAACAGAGTCTGGAAGCCCGCATCAATCTGGCCACCTATTCTCAAAAAGCCTTTGCGGGCGAGTTTCGCACACCAGACGTCATTCACCTGCTGAACCGTGGCGACCCGGAGCAGCCAAAGGAGCAGGTTGAACCCGCCATGCTGAGCGTGCTGGGCACAACGAAGTTGTCCAAAGCCTGCCCCGAGCCAGAGCGGCGCAAGATGCTCGCCGACTCGATCGCCAGCCCGCACAACCCGCTCACGGCGCGGGTTTTGGTGAACCGCATCTGGCAGGGGCACTTCGGAACGGGACTGGTCGACACGCCGAGCGACTTCGGACACAACGGCGCCCTGCCGTCGCATCCCGAGTTGCTCGATTGGCTCGCTCAGGAATTGATCCGCGGCGGCTGGTCAATCAAGCATCTGCATCGGCTGATTGTGCTCTCGGCGACCTATGGCCAGTCAACCCGGCATGATGCGCTTGGCGAGGCCAGAGATGCCGACGTGCGCCTGTTATGGCGCTTTCCATCGCGGCGTCTTGACGCTGAAACAATTCGTGATTCAATGCTCGCCGTAAGTGGCCGCTTGAATTTGAAAATGGGAGGCCCAGGCTTCAATCTGTTCAATCAACGGGGCGGCCTGAGCGGGTTCACTCCGATTGAGTCGCCCAGCGGCGAGGGGCTGCGTCGCATGATCTACGCCCACAAAGTTCGCCGCGAGCGCGACGCCGTGTTCGGAGCGTTCGACTGCCCAGACGCGGGCCAGAGCACGGCTCGCCGCCGCGATTCCACAACGCCGATCCAGGCCTTGAATCTCTTCAACAGCCGTTTCACCGTCGAGCAGTCTGACGCCTTCGCGGCGCGGGTCAGAGGCGAAGTGGGCGACGAGATTGCACGGCAGATCGGCCGCACATATCAACTCGCCCTCAGCCGCGATGCCAGCCCCGGCGAAATCGCCGATGTTGAGCCCACCGTGAAGGAGTTCGGACTGGCGACGCTGTGTCGCGTTCTGTTCAACAGCAACGAGTTTCTCTTTCTGCCGTGAGGTCTGCCTTGGGTGATCCCACCGAGAATCTCTCTTTCATCGGCCAGCCATCGGTCATCGGCCCGCAATGGCTCGATCGTCGGCATTTTTTTGCCGACGTCACCACCGGGCTCAGTTCCATAGCGCTGGCCAGCCTGCTGGGCCGCGATGGCCTGCTGGCTGCTCAATCGCCAGTCATTGATCCTGCGCGACCATTCGCGCCGCGGGCTCCGCAGATTGCCGCGCGGGCGAAGAACGTGATTGTCATCTTCTGTGCCGGTGCGGTCAGTCAATTGGAGACGTGGGATTACAAACCCGAGCTGATCAAGCGCGACGGGCAACCGCTGGCGGGTGGCCCCGCCGTGACATTTCAGGGACCGGCCGGCGACCTCGCCCGGCCCCAATATGAATTTCGTCCGCGCGGCGAAACGGGCAAGATGGTCTCCGATTTGCTTCCGCATCTGGCTGAGCTCACCGACGATATCGCCTTCATCCATTCGCTCACCAGCAAGAGCAACACGCACGGTCCGGCAGAGAATTTCCTGTCGACCGGATTCATACTCGATGGTTTTCCCAGCCTGGGCTCATGGGTTGCTTACGCACTCGGCAGCGAAAATCAGGATCTTCCGGCCTATGTGGCCATTCCCGACCCGCGCGGCGTGCCTCAGAATGGTTCAAACAACTGGGGCCCCGGATTCCTCCCCGCGGCGTTTCAAGGCACAACGCTGAGCTCTAAAGAACCCATTCGTCATCTCGCGGCGCCCGGTGTTGCACCCGCAGCCGACCGCGCGGCGCGCTCGCTCTTGTTGCGGATGAACGCCCGCCATCTGGAACAGCATCCTGGCGATGGCAAGCTGGCGGCGCGCATCGCCAGCTATGAACTCGCCGCAAGGATGCAGCTCAGCGTGCCCGAAATCAGTGACCTGGGTACTGAACCTTTGCACGTGCTGAAGAGCTACGGCGCCGACGACGAATCGAACCCGACGAAAGCCGCCTTTGCCCGCAACTGCATTCTTGCCAGACGTCTCGTCGAACGCGGGGTGCGCTTCGTTCAGCTTTTCAACGGAGCGTACGCCAGCGGCGGCGAACTCAATTGGGACGGTCACAATAAGCTTAAAACGCAATACGACAAACACGCCGCGATCTTCGACCAGCCGGCCGCGGCGCTGATTCGCGATCTAAAAACCCGAGGGCTGCTGCATGACACGCTCGTCGTATGGTGTACCGAGTTTGGTCGCATGCCCATGTTTCAGAAGGGAGCAGAAGGTCGCGATCATAACCCCGACGGCTTTACCTGCTGGTTGACTGGCGCAGGGGTAAAGCCCGGAGTCAGCCACGGCGTTACCGATGAACTTGGTTTGAAAGCCGTTCAAGACATTCATCCTCTTTACGATCTGAACGCGACGATCCTGCACCTGCTGGGTCTCGATCACGAACAACTCACCTTCGAGCACAACGGCGTTCGACGCCGTCTGACAAATGTCGAGGGGCACGTGATCGGTGAGGTTCTGGCGTAAGTTCGTGCACCCCCGCGCCCCGCATCTGCAAAACGGCGGCGCTGTCGATCGACAGTGGGCCAACGTCATGAGGGCTGCTGCAGCACGGCACCCGCGTTCTTCGAACGATCGCGGCAATTTACGAATGTCTCTCGCGGATTTTCGCGGCACCTTTTAAGAACGCCCCGTGAGAGAAGGTCTCGCTCCAATCGCTCGTACAATTCCCGGAGCCTGCCCTCGAAATCGCGCAGGCGATCGGGGCGGTCGGCCAACGGCGGTTTTCTCGATGAAACGGTTCAAAAAATCGCATGCTCGGCGCGAATGATATCAAAAATCAAACTGATCGATGTTCGATTTGTCGAACTTGAACGGTACGCCCAGCAGGATGTTGTCTCCTGCGATTTTGAGGGTGCCCAGCCGGCCAGCCGTGAAGGTCGTTTCGCCGCGCTTCAGCGTGCCGGTACGCGCGGCGTGGGCAACCTGAATCGTGAGATAGCCCAGATCCATCGTATTCCAGAGAATCACCGCCTCGGTGATTTTCGCATGGACAAACCGCTTGTTGTCGTTGGGAAGCCCCAGGCCGATCACTTTGACATCCTGCCGGCCCGATTGCTTCACAGCCTCGGCGGCGCCGGGCACGGCCGGAGAACAGATTGCCATGATCAATTTCACCTCGGGGTGCGCATTCAAGATCGTCTGCGTGGCTTCAAACGCTTTTTTCTGTTGATCGTCGCACGGACGGACCACCGCCAGCGTCATCTCACGATACTTTTCGCTGAGGCGGGCCTCGATGTGCCTCCGCCATTCGTTCTGATTGGCCGCGGTGAGCGATGCCGTGATGATGGCGAATTCGCCCTTTCCACCGAGAACGCGCGCAGCTTCGTCCATCAGGGCATAGCCGATTCCCTCGGGAGTGGCCTGGTTGACGAAGAAGTCACGCGCGTCGGGTTCGGTATCGGCATCCCAGGTGATGACGGGAATCCCGCGGTGGCGCGCTTTGCGCAAGACGCTCGCCAGCCCTTCGCGATTCTCGACGGCGACGGCAATGACATCCACCTGCCGGATGATCCAGGCTTCGATGACTTCGTTCTGCTTGGCGGGGTCGGTTTCGGTCGGCCCATCCCAGATGAGATCGACCCCCAGTTCAGCCGCTGCTTCCTCGGCCCCTTTCCGGCAGGCGATGAAATAGGCATTTCCCTTGCTCTTGGGCATCATCGCGACGGTAATCTTTTTGGTGGTTGCCGTGGTGTTTGAACCTGTTGTCGTGGGCGTCATCGCGCTGGCGCGCCCGACATCGCGAACCGACCTGGCAAGATACCAATTACTGACGGCAATGAGGCCGCCCGCGATTAGAATGACGCCGCACAGCACCGACAGTTGCGAGTTCTTCATCGACAGTTCCCCTTCGAGATCGTTTTCGTTTTGTCGGCGGCCGGCGCCAATCCAGCGACCTGGTTGCTTCAGAAGACCTGGCAGGCCTTCAATGCCAATTGCCCCGAGCAATAGCACGGCAGTCAATGCCCCCGCCGCCTCGGCCGGCTGATCGGCCAGACGAATGCCATTCTGTAGAATGGCGATGGCAAACAGCCCCCGCAAGGTTCCCAACACCGTCCCGCGACCTCCGAAAATCGACGTCCCTCCGAGGACGACCGCGGTAATCGCCGCCAGTTCATAATTCGTTCCGGCGTCGGCCTTGGCCTGCCCGACGTGCGCGACATACACGATTGCGGCAAGCCCGGCAGCCAACCCCGAAATCAGATAGGCGATTGACGTACAGCGTTCGACCCGAATGGCGGCATGACGGGCTCCCGTTGCCGAGTACCCGATCGCCGACCACGCCCGCCCCAGCGTCGTGCGATGCACTAATACCCAGACCCCGATCGACGCGACAACAAACAGGGGCAGCTGGGCAGGCAGAATGTCGAACCAGTATCCCTGCCCCAAATACAGAAATGATTCTGGAAAGCCGGTGAAATTATCGACCCCGCCAGTAAGCCCCTCGGCCAGGCCACGAAAGAGCGAGTACGACCCCAGCGTGACGATGAGCGGCGGAATCCGCAGGCGGGTAATGAACAGCGCATTGAGCCCACCCCCCAGACTGCCGGCCACAACCGCCGCCACTGTCGCGCCCCACACCGGCCATCCGGCATCGCGCCAGAGCATTCCTAGAACGACAGCCGAGAGCCCTAGAAGCGACCCCAGCGATAGATCGATGCCCCCCGTGATGATGACCGGGGTCAAGGCCAGGGCGAGAAATCCAATCTCGACGCACAGCCGGCCAATCTCCAACGCATTTTGCCAGGTGAAGAAATTCGTGCTGACCGCGCCAAACACGGCAATTTCGAGCAACAGCAACAGCGTCAACCCACTTGTCGGCAGGTTCCAGCGCGCTAATGTCGTATCGGCGTTGAGACGGTCTTGCACGTTCGCAGTTCGCAGTTGATGAGTGAAACCGAGATCGAAATTGCTTCAGTAAAGGAACGCGCCATTTCGCAGGTTCTGCCTGCTGTCACTTTCTACTTTGCTGCGAACCCGGCCAGAGACTTCCTGTCTTTATGATGCTCTGCTTGTCTGTCGGGCGCAAGTCGTCGTGCGACGTCTGGCGATGCCTGCGGCACAGCGGCGGTGGTCATAAAAACTGATCCACGAGTGACAGAAACAGAATGAATCTCGGTCGTGCCGCCAAGCGATTGTTTTACGAAACGCATGACTCGAAAAACGCTGGATAACGCGATTGACCACGGGCAACGAAGCGAGGATAATGCCATCGCACGAGTCATCATTCAGCCTGCGAAAAGTACCTTCATGCCGATAACCGTGAATCAGGACGGAGAAATCATCACGTTCAGCCTCATTGGCGCTGACCGCGATGATGGTTTCGTGCGCCTTTCCGAACTCGCGGAATGCTTTGGGCGGATTCAGGAGTGCTTGCGCGAAACCGAGCGATGCATTACCGGAAAAAATCCGCATCTTACGTATCTTATGAAGAGCCTGACTGTCGGCAGCCCGGCGGTTGGCGTGATTGAAGCGAAAAAACCTCGCCGCTCCCCCGATATTCGGCGTCAAGTTGCAACTGAATTTCGGAAAACGATTTCAGGCCTCCAGCGTGGCGTTCAGCTACGAAAACCGATGCTGGATCACGATGCTTACTTTTCATACCGGAAACTCGGTGAGATAATCAACCAGAGCGAT
>JAYTRB010000394.1:0-3309 GCA_043746425.1 Planctomycetia bacterium | reverse complement strand
TTGTACGCGCTGGGATGCGTGCTGTTTGAACTGTTGTGCGGTCGAACGCCGTTTGTCGGCGAGGCCATGGCTGAAGTGTTGCAGCAGCATATTCGCCAGCCTCCTCCAAAAGTCTCGAGTTTCGCACTGGATTGTCCGATCCAGCTCGAGTCCGTAGTGAGCGACCTCCTGCAGAAAGATCCCGAGCGACGGCCTGCGACGGCTCAGGATGTGGCGAACCGCCTGCGAGAAATTGATCGCGATATCAGCGTCAAGTCCCCTCGATTCGACAAGAATCGCCCGCTCGAGTCGTCGGCCACGAAGACAGGATCGGCCATCATTTCCAGCGCGCCACTCGCCTGGAATTGGCCCCTTGCGGTTCTTCTCGTGATTACACTCTTCGTCGCAGTGGGGCAGTTCATGTCGCGTAGAAACCAGCAGCGGCTCTTTACCCGAAGCGAAGGGCAGCTCACATCGGCCTTGAGGGATCAGCAGCAGATTCAGGCTGTCCGCGTCTTCGCCGCAAAATCATTGGGCGATCTGGGAGCAGACGCCAGCAGCGCCCTCGAGCCCTTGCTTGAGGTCATGTCCGATCCGGATATTCTTGTACGGTCCGAAGCCGCGCACGCCATCGCCCAGATCGGATCGGCAGACGCCAACCTCATTGCGTCATTGCGCAGAATTCAGGCACGCGATGAGCAGCCGCAGGTTCGCTCTGCGCTGGACGACGCGATTGCTCAACTGAGCGCAAAACCAGCGGACCGTACCATCATGCCGTACATCATTGGAGGCGGCCTGCTGGCCGCGCTGGGAGGCGCTGGCTACTGGGTATGGACGCAGGCGAAAGAGACGTAGAGACGTAAGGCGTGGCGCTGAATCTAGGGGCGCGATCATTTGACCGACTGCCAGAGTGCGCCGGTCGCTTGTGAGTGATCGGGGCGCTGCCCTTTTCTGCCGGCGGCGCGGTTAGCGGCGCATCACCTGTACACCGTCGGCCACTTTGTCGCTCGGGTGCACGACCACCTGGTCGTTTGCCACAAGACCTTCGAGAACCTCGGCGGCCAGACTGTTCTTCCTGCCCACCTTGACCGGACGAAGTACAGCATGCCCCTGCTCGATACGAAAGACGGCCCAGCCATCGCCGTGGCGAAACAGCGCACTGGTAGGCACTTTCAGCACGTTTTCTTTTTGCCAGATGATGATCCGGGCCTCGACCCGAAAGCCATCTCCCAGAGTCCGCGGAATTTTATTGCGGTCGGGAAAATCGGCGATGACATTGACACGCTGCTCTTCGACTCCCAGCGCCGAGGTCTTGGTGCGTCCTGCGGGCTCGACGAGGCGCACGCGGGCCTCGAGTGATTCATCTCCACCCCATTGTTCCAGAATGACCTTCGCCTGCGGCGGAATCTTGACCGCGTCACTGGAAAGGACGTCGATCTCAACTTCCAGATCAGAGAGATCTCCCAGCTCGATGAGCGGCGTTCCTGCGGCAACGACTGCTTCGCTTTCTTGCAGAACGCGCAGAACATGAAACACGACGCCGCTGCTTCCCAGCGAGGGCGAGGGAATCTCGAACTGTGAGTGTTCGCTGGGCTCGCCCGTCTGCGGCCTCGAATGCAAGAGTGCGGCTTGCGCCTGTTCGAGTTCGAACCTGGTGACTTCTTCGGCGAAGCGGGCCGTGCGCAGCTCCTCTTCTCGCGACCGCTTCTGCATGACTTTGGTGTCGACTTCGGATTTTGAAATGGCGTTTTTCTGCAGCAGAGACTGCGCACGGCCATACTCGGTTTCGGCCAATTCGAGCGCGGCTTCATTCCATTTGAGCTGCGCCCCTGATTTGTCGAGCGCGGCTTTGGAAGCCTTGACGCGGGCCTCGGCCTGCGCCAGAGCCCTGGGGTCGAGCAGTTCGGGATCAGCCGGTTCGACGACAGCCAGCGGCTGGCCCGCTGGCACCTGGTCGCCCGGCCGCAGCTTGATCCGCCGCAAACGGCCAGCCAGCGGCGACGAGATGACATACCGGTCACGTAAACGCGTCTTGCCGTCTTCTTCGACACAGACCTCGAGAGTCCCACGGTCGATCTCGGCCAGATCGACCGGAACAGGCTTCGGAAGAAAGGCGTAGACGACCGCTCCCGTCAGGCTCAGCAGGAAGAGAACAGTGATGATCCGTTTAATCCAACGCTTCACGACAGACTTACTCCCGTGATTTCAGGACGGCGATCAGGTCGAGGTCATCCAGCCGACGGCGGACCACCAATCCCGAAATGACTGCCGCCAGCACTACCACCGTCACCGAAAAGCCGTATGTCGCCGGAGCGATGATAAACGGAATACGATACATTTCAGTGTCGAGGAAGGTACACACAATTTTGACCAGCAACCATCCCAACGAGATTCCCAGCGGCAATGCCGCCAACGTCAACAGGGCCAGTTCTCCGAGCAGGATAAATGAAATCTCGCGACGCGTCAGCCCTAGAACACGCAAACTCGCCAGCTCGCGGCCACGTTCCGAAAGGGCGATGCGGGCCGTGTTGTAAACCACTCCAAACGCAATAATGCACGCGAAGATCACATTGTAAAACTGCATTTGCAGCATATTCTCCATGACTGTGTCACGGAAGCTGCGAATCGAAATTTTCTTAATTGTGACACTGGCGACGCGCGGGGTTTCTTTCAGCCGTCTGTACAGTTCGTCAATTTTATTGTCGTCGGCCGTCAAGTAAACTTCCGTCAGCGAATCTCCCTCGCCCAGCAACCGATTGAGGGCGCCCAGGTTCATGTAGCAGAACGTGCCGAGAAATTCGGTCGCCAACCCCGTAACCGCGACGTCACGGATCGGGCGTGCCCCCTCAAGAACTTCGACCGAGAGCGTATCGCCCACTTTCACCCCCAGCAATTCGGCCAGTTTTGAGTTCAGAACAATTCCCTCTCGGGGAACCGCAATCGGCTGTAGATTCTCATCCACAAGATGATTCAGGTCGGGGGAATCGATGATTCCCTGGATCATCGTCCGCCGCGTGATGTGTTGATGTGTAATACGAATGGGAACCATGCGCCGCGGCTCGACATGGATGACCCCTTTCAAATGCTGAATCTCGTGAAATCCCGACATTGAAGTCGGCTCGAGCAGGGCCACACTAATATCCTGCCGCTGAGTTACCATAAACTGCGTATCAAGCAGAAAATCGAGGGAATCGGCCGAGAATCGGCCTAACATCAGAATTGCCACTGCCAGCGCCATTCCAAAGGAAGAAAGAAACGCCTTGAGCGGCCGCCGCTCGATATGCCGCAATACCATTCGCGTCGGTTGCGAGAAAAAGTTTTTGAGTCCCA
>JAYTRB010000393.1:0-3793 GCA_043746425.1 Planctomycetia bacterium | reverse complement strand
TTTCGGAGGCGATTCGACCAGGAGTTTAGTCCCCTCGTGAACGAACCATTCGGCAGTCCCACTCTTGGGGGCTACAAATTCGACCTTGTCGTCGTCGGCGTCACTGTCGGGGTCGTCGGCATCATCGTCATCGGGGTCGGCATCGGCCGATGATTTGGCCGCGGGCTTGCTGGCGCGCTTTTCAGGGGCGGCGATCGCCAAACGAGGAAGGCCCCCGGAATCTTGTTCAGTCGCCGCCGCCCCGCTGGCTTCCCGTGGCGTTTCAGATGATCCGCATCCCGCTGCGCCGGCCGCCATGAGAGACAGACAGACACACCGAAACAGCCACATTTTGACAATGCTCATAGCTCTCCGTCCTTAGAGATCAATGGGCCCAGAGGGAACGCCACCACCGGCGCAGGAAACCAGCAGATTCCCCATTGGCATTGAGGCGTACTTTTATGAGAAAAGTGTGCCCCAAGGCAAGAGCGATTAACAGCACTTGAGCCGCATCGCCTTGAGACGGTTCTATCGCGTGCCCCTGAAAGAGGTACGACGAGCAGTACCTACTTGCCTTCATCCGCCGCGCAAACCCAGCCTCCCAACGTCGTCTCGTACGAGACCAGTTCGTCGGGCCGGAAATAGACGTCAATCTCGCGTTTGGCCGCATCGGTGCTGTCGCTGCCGTGCATGAGATTCATTTGCCGGCTCAACCCAAAATCCCCGCGAATGGTTCCAGGAGCAGCCTGTGCCCCGTTTGTCGGGCCCATCATGCCTCGCACGACCGAAACCGCCTGAGGCCCCTCAGCCACTACGGCCACGACTGGCCCCGAGGTGATGAATTCCTCAAGCAGGGGATAAAAGGGCTTGGTGACGTGTTCGGCATAGTGCCTGGCCGAGAGTTCTTTGGTGACCCGCAGCATTTTCAAACCCACGATCTTGAGCCCGCGGTCTTCCAGGCGAGTCAGCAGACGACCGGCCAGGCGGCGCTGGACAGCATCGGGTTTGAACAGAATCAGCGTACGTTCCATTTAGCGATTTCCTTTGAACGCCCCTTGCAAGCGGGCGAGGTCGAGTTTTGAGAGAGGTTTGCCGTCTGGCCCGACAGTGGGAACCACAGATGGTGCAGAAGGCTGGGCGGCAGGAGCGGCAGACGGTGTCACGACGGGAGGGGTAACGGCGGGGGCGCTGGCTGCCACGGGAGCGGTGGACGCACCACCCGCTGTGGCTGCTCCTTGCAGGCGTGCCATTTCGAGTTTAGAAAGCGGTTTTCCGCCGGCGCCGGCAGCCGGCGGGGGAGTGGCGGCCTGGGCCGGTGCCGTTGCTGCTGCCGCTGGCGTGCCGCCGACAGCACCTTGCATGCGAGCCATTTCGATCTTCGAAAGCGGTTTTCCGCCGGCAATTGGAGCGGCTGCCGGGGAAGGTGGCGCCGCCGGTGCTTTGCCCGAACCAGCGGCCCCCTGGGCCCGAGCCATTTCCAGCGGGCTCATTCCGGCAGGCTTTCCGGCGGCAGGCTTCGACGCCGCCGGTTTCGCTGCCGCGGTCTTGACCTCAGCGGCAGGCTTTTTCTCGACATCAGCCGCGTGCTTGGCAGGCTCGGCTTTTTTCGTCGGTTTATCGACGACTTTCAAATAGGATGGCTCGATGTCGTACCAACTGATGTCAACCGGATGATCGAACTGAACCAATGCCCGCCCGCTCATGTTGACCGTTTTTACGACACCCGTCAGCCCTTTGAAGCGGCGCAGCTCTGAGACCGAGGCGTCCACCTCGACATATTTATCGGTGTATTGCTTTTTGAGCGTTTCGACTTGTTCAAACGGCATGCCTGTTCCTTTGAATTCTGCTCAAATTGATGACTGCGGCATTCTGAACCATCCGGCAAATGAAATCAAGGGTTCCCGGCGAGTGTCATCTGGTACCTCCAGCGAATGCTGACTCCCCTGCGCGTCGTCTCTAGTCCCGATCCTCCGAAACATCCTACGCCAATTCGCTGGACAGAACTGGAATCGAATAGGCGACACTCCCCGATGGGACCATCGGCAATCGCCAATGCAGCGATTATCAGCCCACTTTCGCCGTCAGGCTGCACACTCAGTGAAGAGGGCTGCCGATCGACCGTCGGGCATTCGACGCCGCCGGCCAACACGTATTGGCTGTGCGTGCATGCGGGAACTTTCATCGCACGACTTCGCGCACAGAGGTCGAAGTCAATTGTGCGTGCCGTGCCGTCGAAACGAATCGCGGCTGAAAAAATCTCTTTTCCCGCCTGTCCCAGTAACTGGAATTCAAAAACCCTGTCGCGCACCTCTTCGAATCGCAGATCCTGCAGTGCAGGACTTGGCAGATCTTGGTCGTCGGCCCTCCCCTCCTCCGACTCCAGGAGCGGATACCATCGACCATTTCGATTCGTCGAGACACGATGGCACCAGCGATCAGTCGCGTAACGGAAGCAAATTTCAATATTGGAATCGCGCACCGTGTACGTCTCTGCCGACTTCTCCAACGCATTCATGCCGTCTCCACCATGGCCATCATCGCCCCCCGTTCACTTCTAACAATGATAGCAGCCCAGTGCTGGCACGGGGAGGATGCCAATGAATTGTCATTCGTCATGTTCGGCCACATCCTCAAACAGGCATCCAGGTTTCTGCGGACGTTGGCAAATCCCTTCATTACCAGGGTTCGCCTGTCAACGCATTGCGGTGCAGGCTTCCCATATCGCATCTTAATTTGCCGCGGAAATCTGTCGTCAACTCGACGTCAACCGGTCTCCAGGCCTCATGGCCTCGGTGGAGCGATTTCGGCGCCTGTGGCCGTGCTTCTTATCCAGGACGGTCGGTACTACAATCCTTTCGACACCAGGCACAGAGTGCCTTCTCGACACACCGGGCTGCTGTTGCGGTACTGCCATCAGGCGGCGAGAGGCTGAAGCCTTCGAAAGATTGAAGATTAAGGGGACATGCACAACCATGAGACATCAGGCCCTCGCGGCTTGGGTGGAGGAAATCGCCCGGCTGACGGAACCAGCGGCGATTCAATGGTGCGATGGTTCCGAACTCGAAAGTGCGCGCATCAACGCGCTGCTCGTTTCAACCGGCGGGTTCATTCCGCTGAATGACCAGAAACATCCCAATTCGTTCCTCGCCCGCAGCGACCCGAATGATGTGGCCCGCGTCGAAGACCGAACCTTCATTTGCAGCCGTACCGCCGCCGACGCCGGACCGACCAACAACTGGAGCGATCCGCAGCAGATGCATGAGAGGCTTGAGCCGCTCCTGCGCGGCGTGATGCGGCACAAGACGATGTACGTCGTGCCGTATCTTCTGGGACCCGCTGGAAGTCCGCTGTCGAAAGTCGGTGTCGAGATTACCGATAGCCCCTATGTCGTCGCCAACCTGCGAATCATGACCCGGATGGGGAGTGTGGCTCTGGCTGCGCTGGGGGAACGCGGCTCCTATTCCCGCGGGTTGCACGCCGTGGCGCAGCTCGATCCACAGAACCGGTACATCAGTCACTTTCCCGACGAAAACCTGGTCATCAGCATCAATTCCAACTACGGCGGGAATGCGCTCCTCAGCAAAAAGTGCTTTGCCCTGCGGCTGGCGAGTGTGCTGGCACGCGACGAAGGGTGGCTGGCCGAACACATGCTGATCCTGTGCCTCACCGACCCCGCGGGCCGCAAAACATACATCACGGCGGCATTTCCGTCGGCGTGCGGCAAGACGAACCTCGCCATGCTTGTTCCACCGCCGCGCTATCGTGACGCGGGCTGGCAGGTCGAAACGCTCGGCGATGACATCGCCTGGCTTAA
>JAYTRB010000392.1:0-3839 GCA_043746425.1 Planctomycetia bacterium | reverse complement strand
ATCGCTGCGGGTTCGTCTACAAGAGCTTTTGAATGAAAGTCGGGGGCATTGCCGTGTCAACGACCCCCTGTGCTGTTTTTCGCGTCGTTTTCAGTTTCGAAAAGATTGTTCTTGTCAATCGCGTGACCGGCGCGAGAGAATTGCAGGAGTGGTGGGCAGTCATTTCGCCTTCCGTGTTATTCGGGCTGATTCGTACCATTCGTGGCAACTCGTCTTTTGGATCCTCGCTCCATCATTCTGATCAAAGACTCACTTCGCGAATCTGCTTTCATCATCTTCCGTTGAGTCATTGTGCGAGATTTGCATTCCTATGATCGGGTCACGCGATTCGTTCTGCCTGCTCGGCCGGGTCATTCGCGCTTGCCGACGATGCCCCGGCCGTTTGTCGACTGTGGTTTGCATCCTGGCAGTTTTTCTGAGGGTCGTCGCTGCGCTGGCCGATGATGGTCCATTCGGTTTACCGGCGCCCCACGATAAAAATCTTGTTGGCTCGGTCATGCTGCATGGGGGCGGACATGGCCTCCGCGAAGAGATCCGCGAGGAATTCGCCCGACTGGCCGGCGGTAAAGACGCTCGCATTCTTTAATGCCGTCCGAGATCTGTCAATTGGGGAAGAATGAAGATGGCGAAGACCTGGCCGGGGGAGAGACCATCGCCGCCTATGAGCGACGCCTGGCCGAACCTGGGGAATATGGGCGTTGGGTCGCGCTGCGAGAGAGCGGACAAGTGGCCGACTTTCAGTTTTTGTATCGAAACAGCAAGGACGATCCGGAGGGAGCCCGGTTCTATGACTTACTAGAACGAGCAACAGGTGTCTGGCTGCCGGCCGTCAATCAGGAATGGCTGCCAGAGGAATTCGCGAGCGCCTATCCGGCAAAGACGAGCCGATTTCAATCGGCGCTGCGCGAGGTGGTGGCGCGCGGCGGTGTGGTGGCAGGGCTCGGTGGTGGTATGGCGAGTCTGCCCGAGACGATAATTGCCGGTGACATGCCCTCTGAACGGGGCTGGGTGCGCGCGGAGTTGCGGTTCGGACTGGCATTGTTTAACGGGGCGGTCGTCGACCAGAATTTCAGTACCCATGCGGGGCGGTTGGAGCGTTTAACCGACTTGCTTCGAAATGGATCGCGGCTCGACCGCATGGAGAATTCACCGGGAGTCGAACGCCGCACAATCGGCCTGGGTGTCGAGCGCCAGACGGTCGTGATTCTGCGCGGCAATACGGTGCGCGTCATGGGCGAGGGACGCGGCCACTTTTTCCTCAAGAGCAATGGCGATCGGACGATTACCCGGCGGACCCTCGCGGCCGGCGAGGATCGGCTCGTCGTGGAAGCGAGCTCGGCAAGCCCTGCCGATCTCTCACGGCAGGCAAACGAGTTTGACGGAAGCGTCTCAAATCCATTCGGAATGCCTGAGGCTGCCGATTCCTCTCGCTGGGGCACCGTGGTTTTGCACGGAGGAGGTGACACCGAGGAAATCATCGAACTATTTCCGACGTTTGTCGGCGCGACAAGACCCCGGCTTGTCCATTGCCCCGCCGCGCGGGAAAGTTGTCGGCCGTCAGGTGCGGGGAGCGGCCAGGGGCTGGCTCGCCGACTGGAGGTCACGTTTTCTGAATGGCATGCATTGCAAAGCGAGGGACGTGTCGCGGATCTGTCTTTTGTCACGACGAACAGCCCGGCTGACGCCGATAACGCCGACTTCATTCGACCAGTGACGCAGGTGGACGCGATGTGGTTCTGTGGCGGCGATCAAAGGCAATTGGCGCGTCTCTTCGTCGATCGCCGTCGGCCGACCCGGTTTCAGCAGGCGGTCATCAATATCGTTCGCCGGGGCGGGGTGGTGGGAGGTTCGTCGGCGGGCCTGGCTGTGATGTCAGATGTAATGATCGAGGGAGGCGAATCGGAGGATGGCGGCCCGGCTGAGGCCGACTTGTCGCGGGGCCTGGGCGTGCTGAAATACGTGCTGGCAGAACAGCATTTTGAAGCCCGCAGCGGCCGCATTGAACGGCGTGCGCTGTTCGAGATCTGATTGAATAGCCCGGTGTCCACAATTTGCCCTGGCACCGCGTGCAGCTAAAATCGCCGCGAGGAATCAAGATGGAAATGACGGATGTTGAATCCGGAATCCGGACCAAGGCGGCAGCAATTGCCAATGTGGCCGCCGCAGTGGCGATTCCGGTCGGCCATCTATTCCGGTTCGGCTATTTTCTTGATGCCGGCAGGATCGTTCGCCTTGGTTGCCGGCTTTGGCGCTGGATTTGAGGCTTTGTTTCGGAATCGTGTGCGAGACCTGTTTCCGGCCGTTTTTCTGTCCTCATAGGTGGTCTGGAAACATTTGTCTCCTCCTCGGAATGATTCGTTGGTCGGAGGCAGGCGTCTTTCCCACGCAGTAGCGTCAGCCGGTCATCGGGGATTCATTGGCACGTCGGGCGCGGACCAGATTGTTCGAAGCCTGCCTCAATCTCAGCGATCGCTTCGCGGACCACCTGCTGGACGGATTTATTCTGGTACTGAAGGTCTGTCATTCCGCTGGCCAAGGGGTCATCCAGATCGAGCCAACGCCCACTTTCGAGTCGTGTCCACAGAACGTCGTCCAGCGACGTCTGTGTCGGGTCGGGCTGAATGTGAGGCGAATGCAGCGAAACATCCCAAACTTTCAGAATTTCTTTCAGGGAGGGAAGGGCGGCGCTGGCTTCAGGGCCAATCTTCCCGAGAGACCACGCCGCCGCCTTTCGGATTTCGGGAGTGTTGTCGGCCAACAGGGCGCTGAGCAGTGTCACCGCGACTTGGCGATCGCGGATAAGCCGGCCGATCTCCAATATCACGCCGCCGCGATTTTGCGACCTTCCGTTGTCGCACAGCCACTTCAAGTGACCGGTGAGGTCCTCGGGGGATTCGGGGGTCAACCGCGCCAAGGCCCGAATCGCTGAAATCTGCACTTGCTCGTCTTCGTTCGCAAGGTGCCGGCGTAGCGCCGCAAGTACTGCGGGGTCGGAATCGCCGATGCGAACAAGTGTCGACATCACCATGCCAATGGGACGCTGGCCGACTCGGTTCGAGTTGCGGACGGGGGGGCGCGACAGCGGCTCGTCGTTCAATTCCACGGTCAATGCGGGAATCGCGCTGCGCGCGGCTGGTCCCATCTTCCCGATCGCCCCCCAAAACGCGCTGCGCGCCCAGTAATCGTGCGCCTGAAGGCCCCGAGCCAACTGTGCCAGCAGGTCCGGAATCGCAGGAGCCGCCTCGGGACCGATCTCCCCCAGCGTCTTGGCCGCAATGCACGCGATGTGGTATCGGTCGTCTTCCAGAAGCCGGCACAGCGCCGGGATCGCTTCCTGAGCCTCGGGAGCCAAACCCCACACAGCATTCAGGGCCGACCCTCCATCGGCGATTTTTTCAGGCTCCAACTGCGGGATCAGACGCGATACGTGCCGGCGGGCCTCGTCTGGGCTGACAATCGCGCACAGTCGTCCCGCGTGAAAGCATGTGTCGCTGTCTTTATCCATGAGGAGCGGCATTGTGATGCGGACGATCTCTTGCGGGTCGGCGCCGATCGCCAGAAGCGTCCACGCAAGTTCGACCCGGCGGCAATCGTGATTTTCGTTCACGAATTGCAGCAATCGTGGCGCGGCGGGACGAGCTGTGGATTGCATTGCACGCAGCGCTGCGAGAGCAATACGCCACTGTTGTAGGTAACGCCAGTTCTTTATCTTTTCACCGCCCCCGTTCTCTACGAGAAGATCCAAAACATCGTTCAGGTTTTTGGCGGCGGCGGGTCCCCGCCGGATGATCGCACACAGGGCTGCCTCGCGGGAACCGGGCGCCGTCACGTTATTTCTC
>JAYTRB010000391.1:0-7018 GCA_043746425.1 Planctomycetia bacterium | reverse complement strand
CAGTCGGACCGAGTCGTTCCACTCTTGATTTGCAGGACGGCGTCAGACGCGTTCACATTGGCTTTCACTTTGAACGAGAAAGTGTTCACGCGAGTGGAGCCGCCAAGGCCGACGAAAGTAATCGTGGTTTTGGTCGTTCGCGTAACTGGGAGGTGCGCCGTCCGCATAGTCAAAATCGATCCCGGTTCCGGGCGGCATCGAGTTGATCGCGTCCCGTATGTCATAGCGAATGTTAAAGTGTTGAAGCCCGGGGCCAATATCGACGAATGCGAACGTGCCGGTCGAGGCAATCATCGGGTCCAACATAATCGTATTCGAGCCATTTAGGCCGAGGGCCAAGTATCTCGAATCCGATGTCGATTTCGTGACATTGACGCCATTGCACGTCACCACCGCGTGCGCAGCTTCATTGTGGGCTAATAGCGCGGCGACAGCAAGGAGAAATCTGGTCATTATCGAATCGCCCCCTGCGTTAATGAAATACAGGACAGCGGGACGCAGGGCCGTTGCGCGGCTACTCGTTCGCCGGGTTGTCGCCGTAAGCGGTGAGGATGTCGAGCGTATCCGCGGCCCCTCGGCACGTCGCCGACTCAAACCCTCACGACGGTTGATTCGATTCGCTTGTCATTGAGCGATCAATCCTCTGGTGATTGCTATTCCCGCGAGCCCTTAATCGCAGGATACAACATACGATAAACGGCGCGCGAGCTTCCTCAGCTTGCCTATGTTGCATATTGTTCGCAGCATTCCGAGTTGGCGTCATTCGTTATTGACCCTTCGGCAAGGCACGGCTAGAATCCCGGCCCGCATTCCGGCAGTCTCTCTTGCGGCCTCGATTCTCTGTGGCCGTGCGACTGCAACTTCCTACACAAACAGCTTTTGCGACTTCAAGTCTCGTTTCGTTTCCATCCGCCCCTGCGTCAGGCACTTCGGGAGCGCCCGTGTCGGGCCTGAAGATTCCACTGCGATCATTGCAGGCGTTTATACTCTGCGCGGCAGCTCTGCCGATCGCCTTGTTTTGCGCGCACCCACTTGTCCGCGGCGAGGCCGAGGCGAACGGGCGACCAGAGCGTGAGCCGATTGAAATCTCGGCGACGTTCGCCCAGACCTGGCAGCAAGATCGCGAGACGGTGCAACTCTTGCGCGGGCAATGCCAGATCGTGCAGGGGGGGACGACAGTCCGAGCAGAAAAGATGGTGGTCTGGCGGAAGAATTCGGTGCCGCAAACAGGAGCGCCAGAGAGAATTCGCGTGTATCTCGAAGACGCAGTGCGCGTCGATGAACCGGGCAACACGGTTACTGAGCGGACGTTGATACTCGATCTGAAAACTGAGGCGGGCATCACAGTTCTGCCGACGCGACCGATTCTCAACCAGCCCGGGACGGATGATCCCACCTATAAGCGCGGAGTTGCCCGCCGCGCGAACACCCGTAAGGGAGTCGCTCGTCAAGCACAATTCAGTCCGTCCGAGGGCGCTGCGCCGCCCGAGCCCGAATTGCGGGCGGTTCAATTGCAGCCTCCTCCCGGGGGCCTGCGGCGGATCCGATTCTTTCCGCGCGGGGGGGGGCAGTTCGCGAACGCGATTGAGTCGATTCGATCGACGAACACAACGCCGCCCGAGCAGGTCACATTCATCAACGGCGGAGTCAATATTCTGGTCGACAGCGCCGAACAGCAACAAGGCGGCATGCCGTCACTTGGCACGATCGATCTTTCGGCTGACCGGGTCGTCTTCTGGACCGATGTGGCCAGCGCCGAAAACTTCGGGGGCGAGGTGGTGCAGCCGCAACAGATGCCCTTCCAGATTTACATGGAAGGAAACATTGTCGTCCGGCAGGGAGGGAATGTCCTGCGGGCCAGTCAGGCTTTCTATGACGTGCGTGAAGAACGGGCGCTGCTGCTCGATACCGAAATTCGGGCACGCATGCCAGGCATGCCCGTTCGCGTCCGTGTGCGGGCGCAGCAACTGCGGCAGACGGCGCGCAACACCTTTCACGCGCAGCAGGCGTTCATTACCACCAGCGACTTCTTCAAGCCCGGATACCGGCTTCAGGCTTCCGACATTTACATTGAACCGCGAGTTGATGAATCGTGGTTGAAAATGAATGGTCCGCATATTGACCCCGAGGGTGGGGAACCAACCGACGATACGACGCTGTGGGCCACTTCGCTCAATAATACGTTTTATGTCGAAGATGTGCCGGCCTTTTATCTGCCGTATTTGAGCGCTCCGGCCGAAGACCCCAACATTCCTCTGCGGAAAATCAATTTCCACAGCGACCGCATCTTCGGGCAGGCTGTGTACACGACGTGGGACATGTTCAAACTGACGGGCATCGACAGGGTTCCGGGGGTCCGCTGGGATCTCAATCTCGATTTCCTGTCGTACCGCGGGCCGGAAATCGGCACCGCCGGCGTCTATCGCGGAAACGATCGCTTCGGCCTGAACGGCCCCTACCAGGGATTGGGCTATGCGTCGTTCATCTACGACCGCGGAACTGACAATCTCGGCCTCGATCGCATGAATCTCCAACCGGCCCAGCAGGCACGCGGAGGAATTAACGTGCGCGATCGGCAAGAGCTGCCGCAAGGAATGATCCTGCAATCCGAATTCAGTTTCCTGAGCGATCGTAACTGGCTCGAACAGTATCATGAGCAGGAATTCGATACCGGCAAGGACTACGAGACGCTCCTCTCGCTGCGGCAGAACGTCGATAACTGGGGCTGGTCGGTGATGGGCCGACCGCGACTCTACAACTACTACAACACCACGCAGTGGCTCCCGCGCGGCGATCTTTACGGACTTGCCGAACCGCTCTTGGGAGGCCTCTTCTCCTGGTCATCGCACACCTATGCCGGGTATGCCGCGCAGCGCATTGCCGATCAGCCGACCGACCCCAACGACCTGTATACCGTGCTTCCCTTCGAAGGAAATGGCAGTGGGCTGGTGGCCTCGACGCGGCATGAACTCGACATGCCCTTTCAGCTTGGCCCGCTGCATTTCGTGCCCTACGCCCTTGGCGAAGATACGTATTGGGGCGATGCGTTCCGCAATGTCGGCTCACTGACCCCAACCGATGGCCGGATTTATTCGAGTACGCAGATCGACGAAGGCTCTCTCAACCGGTTGTACGGCAGCCTGGGGACACGCGCGAGCATCGAATTCTGGCGTACGTTTCCCAATGTGCACAGCGAAAACCTGAACCTGAACGGCCTGGCGCACAAGATGGTATTCGACGCCGATTATTCGTTCTCGAGCTCAGACCAGCCCCTGGGCAAGATTCCGCAGTACAACGAGTTCGACGACAACGCCCAAGAACAGTTTCGCCGGCGTTTGCTCGTCAATACCTATGGCGGCGTTTTGCCGGCGCAGTTCGACCCGCGCTTCTTCGCCGTGCGTTCAGGAGCCGGCTCAAGCGTTTCGGCGCCTTACAACGAGCTCGTCGACACCATGAACGTCTTGCGGCTGGGCTGGCGGCATCGTTTGCAAACGAAGGTCGGTCCGATCAACGCCCCCCGCATTAAGAACTGGATGACTCTCGATCTCGACACGTCGTTCTTTCCCAACCCCAACCGCGACAACTTCGGGCAGCCATTCGGATTGTACGGCGCCCGTTACAATTGGTTTGTCAGCGACCGCACGACCTTCACTTCCGGAGCGCTCTTCGACACATTCAATAATCCTGAGCGGCTCTGGAACTTCGGCATCATGAGCCAGCGGAGCACCCGCGGCAGCGTGTACATCGGGCTCCGTGACATTCAAGGGGGATCGCTGTTGCACAGTGAGATTCTTACCGCCAGCTACAGCTACGTGATGAGCCCCAAATGGATTTCCTCGATCGGCACCGCTTATGATCTGGCCGAGCACCAGAACCGCGGCCAAACCGTGCAGATCACGCGCGTCGGCGCCGATTTCCTGATTAACTTCGGCACCGTGGTCGATCCGACGAAGAACAATTTCGGAGTGGCTATCTCCATTGAGCCGCGGTTCGCCCCGTTTACCGGCCAGAGCGGTCCTGGTGGCACAGGAACGCAACTTGGCTCGCTGCTTTATGGAACACCGGGTATGGGACTGGGACCAGGCAGGTAATCATGAAGCCCTCTGAAATCCGAATGTCGAGCGAGATTCAAACGTCGATTGGGAAAGTCGACCAGGCTGATACCATTCACCCCGGCCCTCATTCAGGAGCGCGAAACGTGTCGATTCCTGGCGTTGATGCATTGTCGATGGTCGAGGTTCATGATCATCAGGTGCGGGAGTGCCGACGGCCCGCCTGGCGGCAACGACTCATCCAGGCAGAACGTGGTCTGG
Source organism: Planctomycetia bacterium (assembly GCA_043746425.1). Taxonomy (GTDB): domain Bacteria; phylum Planctomycetota; class Planctomycetia; order Planctomycetales; family Planctomycetaceae; genus JACQFH01. The sequence goes on along the minus strand of JAYTRB010000391.1, from coordinate 2,705 downwards.
TGCGCGGCATCCGCAGCGACAGTGCGTTTTTCGTACATTTCTTCGGAATCAGCATCGTGATTGCGGCAGCCCTTGTTCTGGGCATCGGGTGGATGCAGTGGGTCGCCATTGCCGGCTGCCTGGCACTGGTGCTGACCGCCGAGATGTTCAACCAGGCGCTGAAGGCCCTCGCGCAGGCCTGTGGTCAGGATTCATCGGCCGACGGTCAGCGGGCCCTGGCGATTGGAACGGCCGCGGTGCTCGTCGCCTGTATTGGCTCGACGGTCGTTCTAACGCTCGTCTTCTGGCAGCGATGCGAGCAAATGTTCGACTGACCTGTGCTCGAATCATCGCGGTGTGAGTTGGCTTGACGCCCTGCCATTCCCGAACCGACAATGCCGAAGTCGGTTTCGAACGCTTGTCAACCTGGGTAGGGGGGCGCATGATCGCTGCATTCCATCGATCTGCTTTGTCGGGGTGTATTGCCATACTCACTTCTCTTGCGGTGTGGCTCGGGGCCGCGCCGCAAGGCCTGGCTGCCGAAGAGTTTTTGACGGTCACCAATGTCGAACAGCAGCCGCTTTCTGCCGCTAACGAACGACTCGTCGAAGCTCTTGAATACGTCGGCGCGCCGCTGGCGATCGCCGATCGTCAATCGCTCAAGGCAGCCACACAGACGATCGATGCTGGCAAGTACCTTGCGGTCGTCCAGAAGGTGCTCGACCCGTACTGTATTGTGGGGGTGACGATTAACGCCGAGAGCCGCGTTTCGGTCGTCGTCGGCCCGGCCAGGAAAGAACTCATACAGCACGGTTGGCAGACCTTTCTCGTCAAGGTGCATAACCTTGCCGGAATCAATCCCGAACTTAAAATCGAAAGCCCCAATTTGGCGCCATTGTTCATTCGCAGTTCGGGACGAGCCGTGCCCGAACGTGTGGTGACGCCGGGCGATGTTCCCCAGCGCTGGCTGGACGGCAAGTGGTTTAATGCTCAGCCGCTCATACCGGCCCTGTCGGGGCTCGCTCTCGAGTATCGTATTCTTCAACTTTACGGCCGCGACGTCGGCAAGCGCGAAGCGAAGCTGGGTTTCAACGTGGGGCAGGGGACGCAGGATATCGGGTTCCGGGCTGCCGTGCCGATTTTGTTTCAATGTCATCCGGCAGTCGAGGTGGCCCTGCACGTGACCGATTTCGATGGCAGACCGACGACGGCCGCGTTCGTCATCCGCGACAAGTTCGGTCGAGTGTATCCCAACCCGGCCCGCCGGCTGGCACCCGACTTCTTCTTTCACAATCAGATTTATCGCTCAGACGGAGAATCGGTACACCTTCCCCCTGGGGAATATTCGATCGAAGTCTCGCGCGGCCCCGAATATCTGATCGAAACGCAGAAGCTGGTCGTCGGCGAAAATCGGGCCAGCCAGCCAGCAGAATTCAAATTGAAGCGCTGGATTCATCCTGCGGTTCGGCGCTGGATCTCAGGTGACCATCACGTTCATGCGGCCGGGTGCGCCCACTACGAAAACCCCACCGAAGGCGTCACCCCGGCCGATATGATGCGGCACATTCTGGGAGAAGACCTTAATGTGGGGTGCGTCCTCAGTTGGGGCCCGTGCTGGTACGCTCAGAAACAGTATTTTGAAGGAAAGACGTCGGCCCTTTCGCGGCCGAATTATCTGATGCGGTATGACGTCGAAGTCAGCGGGTTCCCTTCCTCGCACGCCGGGCACCTGTGCCTCTTGCGACTGACCGAAGACGATTACCCGGGGGCCGAATTCATTGAACAATGGCCCAGTTGGACAGAGCCGGTGCTCGCCTGGGGGCAGAAGCAGGGCGCCGTCGTCGGCTACAGCCATTCGGGCTGGGGATTGCAATTGCCCGACATCATGAATGACGGTTCTCGTCAATTCGTCGATTACAATCGCATTCCCGCCGGCTGGAATGGCAAAGCGGCCGACCGGTTACCCGACGATGCAATGCCCAGATTCGACGGCATTGGGGCCAACGAGTACATCGTTACCGCGACCAGCGGCGTCTGCGATTTCATCTCGGCGGTCGACACGCCGGTGATCTGGGAATTGAACATCTGGTATCACACCCTCAACTGCGGCATGACCTCACGGATCAGCGGCGAGACTGATTTTCCGTGCATTTACGGCGACAAAGTGGGGCTCGGGCGAATTTACGTCAAGCTTGGCGCTGACGAAGAGTTGACGTACGACAACTGGGTGCAGGGGCTCAAAAACGGCCGCAGTTATTGCGGCGACGGCCTCAGTCATATTTTTGACTTTCGCGTCAACGACGTCGCTGTGGGTGAACCAGGCAGTAACGGCAAGATCAGCCAATTGAATCTCGACCAGCCCGGTACGGTCAAAGTTGTCTTCGACGCCGCGGCGTTTCTTGCCAGTCGCCAGCCGACACCCGAAACTGAAGCGATCCGCCAGCGCAGGCTCGACCAGAAACCCTACTGGCACTTGGAGCGGGCGCGTGTCGGCGATACTCGCGATGTGCCGGTTGAAGTCATCGTCGATGGCAAACCGGTTGCAATGCAGACGATTACAGCCGACGGAACCCCCCAACCTCTGACATTCGACATTCCGATCAAACACTCGAGTTGGATCGCCGTGCGAATCCTTCCGTCGGTGCATACAAACCCTGTGTTCGTTGAAGTGGAGGGCAAGCCGATCCGTGCCAGCCGCAAAAGTGCCGCATGGTGTTTGAAGGGGG
>JAYTRB010000390.1:0-10780 GCA_043746425.1 Planctomycetia bacterium | reverse complement strand
TTGCGCGCTTGTTCGATGCGTCGGTGAAAGACAGGATGAGCACGACAATCAGACAAGCAGATGAACAGACACCGAAAGAGGGAGACACAGAGAACGCGCGGCAGCTCCGCTGCCAGGTTTTCTCAGGGTCTCCTGTTCTCTCTCGCGGCTGGTCTGCGTCCGCAGTAGAATCCGTTCTCCGCGAACATTCATGGAATGGAGAATCAACGCGGGGCTGCTCGCTCAATTGCGCTTGTACCCAAGCGTCTTAAGTACCTCCAGGACTTCGCTCCAGGTCGGGAACTGCCGCCCCGCTTTGCGCTTGTACTCATCCATAGCGCGCATGAATTCGATTTCTTCCTCCGTGTAATCACGTTCGCACGTCGTTGGGTCAATCTGCCGGCGGCGTTCGACCTTGCGACGTGGCCCGGCGCGGCGTTCGGATTCAGAAAACGGCACCGCGCTGGTGCCGGTGCGGCGGTCGGCAACGGCGCGTCGCGGGGTATCCCGGCGTTCGGTAACAACGACATCAACGGCTTGTTCGAGTTCGCTCATGGCATTTTTCCCTGCTGCGGTTATCAGCAAAATGTGCTGCGAGATCCCTGGCGGCTAATGACATTCTAAGCGTCACCGGGGATCAGTTCTTCGTTTCATCGGCCGGCAGTTTGAGTAAACTGCAACAAGCAGGAAGGATTTGCGGTTATGACGGATTTTGCGGATTGCGGGGTTTTTCCGGACGTGCCGGAATGGCGCAACGGGGGGGACGACTGCGGAACGGGCGATGGGCGGTGGCCAATTGTCGCGGGACGAAGACGTGTCGACGCGCTGAAAGCGTCGACTAGGTGTGCGATTTGTCGGCCGACTGGCCGGCCTGCCAGAGGAAATCGAAAGCATCCCCGAGACTGCGGCCGACGGGCTTGAGTTGAAGCCGCAGGCCGTCGATCCAGCCGGCGTTCTCAGACGTGGCCGGATCTGGATCGGGGCTTGGCGTGGCCCGCGGAATTACGAAAATCGAAACTTCTCCGAGTGCGCCGGCCGCCTTCTGAGCCAGATCGTAATAGGCAGCGCGCGGCACTTCGTGGAGAGGAACGCGAATCTGCAGATCGGGGTGCGACGAAGGCCGACGTTCAGGAATGAGTGTCAACGAGGGGTGCCGTTCTCGGGCGGTCGGCATTGCCTTTGTGGCCGCAATCGGCGGATTTTCGTTCTGGCGAAAAACGAGCACGGTAGCGATCAGCACGCACGCGAACAAGCATGCGGCACCGACTGAGAGCAGTCGTCTCAACGTCGGCTTCGGGTGGCGATTCGGGGACGGATTCATGGAATGACGCCGGCGTGACCAGCCCGATTCGGGAAATATCAGCGGCCGTGCGACAATTCCTGTCAGGGGCATCGGCCGCTCGGTCTGACGAAACAAATCTACAGACGGCGCGATGGACGAAATGGCGGCGCCGTCAACTGCGAGCGAATCGAGACCGACCGTCTGGATCTGGTGTGCCGCAATAACCGAGCTGACGAGGTCGATTTCCGGAACCTGTGCACGCCATGCGCCGATACCGTCGGTCAACAGGCGAAATCGTTCGGAAATCGCCCGGCACGCAGCACAGTTGGCGGCATGTTCGGCAAGTTCGGTCGCCCCATTCTCGTCGGCTTTGAGGGGGGGCGGCCCGAATTCTGCATGCAGCCTGTTTTCGAATTCAGAGCACTTCATGGGTTACCTGTGGAACAATTGAGCGACGTTGTAAGTGATCGGCTAATTCCCGGCGTGCCCGATGCAGCCAGGTTTTAATTGTCCCTTTCGGGTTACCGGTGATTTCAGAAATCTCAGCCAGGCTCAGTTCGTTCAAATGAAAGAGGATGAAACAGAGTCGATGTTCGGCCTTCAACTTCTGAAGCGCGAGTTGCACTTCCTCTGCCAGATCGAGTCGCGGTACGTCAGCAGCAGGATCGGCAAGATCCTCGACGAACTCTGCCGGCACATCGCGCCGCTTACGGGTCGACAGCCAGGTGCGACAGCGATTCGCGGCAATCGCCATGAGCCAGGGTGCCAGCGGTCGGGTTACATCCCATTGATGCAGGTTACGTAAGGCCCGTAGAAAGACCTCTTGTGAAACGTCTTCAGCATCGTGACGGTGAGAGAGCATTCGAAAGCAGAGTCCGAACACGGCCGACTGAAAGCGCTGTACGAATGCGGCTACCGCGACGGGGTCTCCCGCCAGACAGCCGCGCACCAGTTCGCCTTCGTCGGACACGGTAACTTCCAATCTTCATGAAACGATACCCCGTTGCGGGGCTAAAGGTTTCAAGAGTTTGCAGGCCGGCGCAGTAAGCCGAGCCCGATCAGCCACGGTTCAACTTTGACACTTGCCGCATTGAATTCAGCGATTGCCGCGAAGTATGAATTCTGCCGCAACTCAATTTGATGGCGGCGTTTATCGCTGAATGCACTCGCGGGTAACGGCCCGAGCTGTCTTATAGGCATGGCGGATCGTAAACGACCGGGCTTCGATCTGCTCTTCGGTATAGTACTTCCCGGTTTCGCTGTGGGGCAAGCCCGCCAAGGCCATTGTAAGAGGAAGCAAATCCATGAATTCTTTGTAGTTTCTTTGCACATCGTTGGAATCAGCCACAGCGAGAGCTCCTTTCAGGTTCGTGAATATCGACAATCGACCGATACCACTCGGCGCGGATCGAATGCTGATCATCGTCGCATGCCGCGGGCCAAGAGAAGTTGGTACGCCACCTCACGCCCGGGACTCCATCAGACTTGGACGATTGGCGAACAGGGCCTTGCTAGGGCCGACGGTTACGATGCGAACGAATGATGTCCGCCGCCGCGTTCGAGGGGGTCGCGATGGGCGCAGCGCCTGCCTCACCTTCGACGGGCGGCGGCGGGGGTGGCGGCGGAACGGGGGCTTTCGCTCCTGTCTGTGAAGGATCGGGGAGCGTCACCGTGGGATACTCAGTCGGCGCAGGGGGAGCAGGCTCGGTGGATTGCACCGGTGGCATCCCGTATGCCGGCATCGGTTGCATCATCGGCTGCATGCCATATCCCGCAGGCATGTAACCCGGAGGGGGGCCATACCCTGGAGGATAACCGGGAGCGGTTTGGTAACCGCCCGGATAGCCGGGCGCATAACCGGGCATGGCGTACCCTTGGGGCATGCCGTACCCGGGCGGATAAGCCATCGAGGGGAGAAATGCAGGATGTTGCATCGGAGGAAGTTGTTGGGGAGGACCTGGCGGCGGAAAAGTATCGATAATGGCCGTGTCGTCGCCAACCGGATTGACGGGAAATTCCACGGTGTCGGTGACATTAACCTCAGTGTCGTGCGCCTCGACTTGGGGAACAGGTGTTGTCGGCGCTGGCGAGGAATCGTTGTTATTCGCGGCAACTGCAGCGGCTTCACGAACGACGATTTCAAATGACAAATTTCCGACAGATACGTGGTCACCCGGATTGAGAACAACCTGGCCCTGAATTCTTTCGCCATTAACCAACGTACCGTTCGTACTGCCCAAGTCGCGCAACCGCAAAGTGAAGTCATCGACCGTAAAGACACAGTGATGGCGACTGACCAAGTCACTATTGGGGCGGAGATGACAATCCTGTTCGCGCCCGATGAGAAATTGCCGGACATTAAGAGGAATCGTCTTCCCCTGCTGCCGGCCCTCAAGAACCTTCAATTCCACCAGAAGCATGGCGATGGTGCTCCGACCGAAATCGCCTGCGCCGGTTGCGTTCGATGACACCGGGCGGCAGACTGTTCAGCACGACAAAACAAAAACCCGACAGCACCTGCGCGATCATGCAGATCTCGCTCAGGCACTTTGAAATCTTCAGGAATTGTGCCAGGAAATGAACTGGAAAAAAAGGCTGGAAGAAAAAAAATTAGCCGGCATTGGGCGCCGAAAGAGATGCCGAAAGAACAATGAAAAAGCAAGCGTCATGCAGTCCGAATGGACTGACACCAGTCTCAGATTATCACTGCGCCTGGCAGATGTCAAACAGATTTGGCCGCCATTTGTGCGGCCCGATCGCGCTCGTCGTTCGAGATCGAGCATGATATTACCTTCGCCGAAAACAATTCTGCCGTGGCTGACGACAATCGGGCGAGCAAGGCGGTCTCTGGGACCTTGAATTCTCCACAGTCGAACAGTCCCGGAAATTCGCCGGCCCACTCGGAACGCTGCAACACGAGGCTTCCATGTTGCAGGACGGCCCCCTTTCGCCGCCGCTGAGCGCTTCCCAGCACTTTGTGCTCGCCCATGACGACGTCAAAATCGTCTCCTCGGCCAAAGCAGAGGAATTCCTGGCTGCGGGCCGGTTCAGTCTTGCCTCGCAGGGTGGCAGCATACCCAAACCCGGTAAGGACCTCGATGATCCGCTGGTGGACCATCAGATATAACTCGCGCGCATCGCGGGCGAGCGCGTGCGCCGCCGGCAGGGTGCAGGAATACGTCAACTCATGATGATGAATGATCGCCCCCCCTCCGGTAAGGCGCCGCACGACGGGCAGTTCGCGGAAGCGAATTTCGCCCAGCGCGGCTGTCAGGGTCTGGAAGTAGCCGATCGACAGCGTGGCCCGCTTCCAGCGATACCAGCGGACGGTAGAAAGGCCACCGGCAACGGCCGATTCGAGCAGCGCCTCATCGACGGCCATGTTCCACGCCCCTGAACCGGGCTGTGAATCGACGATGAGGCGGCAGGCTTCGGGTTCAGACAGGAATGAAGGATGATTTGTCGGCGCAGTCAACGGAACGCCCTTCGCGGATCAGGTGGCGTGGAGAACGCGTGATGCCCAGCGCGACAAGTGGGGCCGTGTCGCCTTACCAAACGGGGTCGCGGTTCGGGCCATTGAAACTCACATTCCGCCGCGTCATGCACCGAAATGTCGTCGTTAGTGCGGTTATTCGCTGAACGGCTTTTGTGCCTCGACGAGGATTCCACCCATCTTGAAGAACTGGTGAATCGGGGTGAACCATAATTGTGAACGCCAGGGAAGGCCGACTTCATCGCAGGCAGCGTGCAGTTCACGACGGTTGTAGGTGCGGCACTTCCAGGTGCGGCTGACGACCATCCCGGGAAGCGTATCTTCAGTCGCCAGCAGCAAGAGCCGGCCCCCTGGTTGCAGCACGCGCGACAATTCTCGCAACCCCGGCCGCGGATCGGGCAGATGTTCGATGACCCAGCCGCAAGTAATGCAGTCGAACGAGTTATCGGCAAACGGAAGTTGCGTCAGGTCGCCGGTGACAAAGCTGGGGCGATCGCTGGCCAGGCGCGATCGGGCCCGGCGAAGCATCTGATGCGAAAGATCGAACGCCACGAGCCGCGTCTCGGGATGCGTGCGTTTAATGAGGTGGCCGAGAATTTGCCCTGCGCCCGACCCAACGTCGAGGATGCACTTGCAGCCAGAAACGTCGAATTTTCGGCGGCGAAATATGCGGCCCACGAGCGGCTCGTGCAACGACATCATACTGCCGAACACGAGCACGGCACCGGCCGGCCCATCGTACAAATGCCGGATGCGACTGCGGTATTGTTGCAGTGTTCCGCGGTTAATCCCTCGAAATTCTACTAGCCGCCGCAACGTCTTCTTTGGTGACGGGCGGTCGTCGCGGGCTGATCGGCGGTGTCGATTCATTACCGTTCGGGGTGACCAGTGGAGGGTCGCTTGATCGGGTATTGGCTGCACACTATATTCGGAATCACCCGGTTTGTACAATCATTGGTCTCTCACTTCTCCGCGAACACTGGACTGTGACAAAGTTTTGTCCTCGAAATGGTCAATGGCCCGGATGCCGAAAATCGTCGATTTCCGTTCTGCCGACGATCCGCGCGACGTTGTGCATCAAGTCGTCCAGACACTGGCTGAGGGCGAACTTGTCGGCCTGCCGACCGAAACCGGTTATGTCGTGGTGGCCCATGCCTTGCATGCCGCAGCGGGAGAGCGCCTGAAAAAGGTTCGGGCGCAGCTGGGAAGCCCGCGTTCGGTTCTGGCACTCAAGCACCCACTCGAATCGCTCGATTATATTCCCCAGATGACCGCGCTGGGGCGAAAGCTGACGCGGCGGTTCTGGCCCGGCCCCGTCACGTTGCTGTTCGACGAACCGCTCGAACGGGGGCTGGCTGCTTCTCTACCGCCGGCCGTGCGCGATGAATTGGCGATTGCATCAGAGTTTGCATTGCGCGTGCCGTCGCACGAATTAACCTGGAATGTGCTGCGGCTATTACCGGCACCGCTCGTGGCGACGGGCGAGGTTCTGGCCGCGAAAGCACACTTTCCGACGGCTGCCGACCTGGCGCGTGCCGTGGATGGGGAGCTAAGCGTCATTGTCGATGCTGGTCCGTGCCGGTACGACCAGCCGACCTCGCACGTGCGCGTGGGGGGCGAAGGCTGGCAGGTTGTCCACGAAGGAGTTGCCAGTTCGCGGACGCTCAATCGACTTTCGGGAAACATGTATCTGTTTGTTTGCACGGGCAATACGTGTCGCAGCCCTATGGCTGAAGGTCTGTTTCGCAAACTGCTCGCCGAGCGGCTGCAATGCCTCGAAGACGAGCTTGTCGACAAGGGTTATATGGTGGTTTCGGCGGGCGTTTCGGCGGGTTTGGGGAGTCCTCCCAGTGCAGAGGCGGTCATGATACTGGCCGATCAGGGAGTCGACTTGCGGGGGCACGAAAGCCAGCCCGTGACCCCGCAGCTATTGTCGCAGGCCGACGAGATCTTTACGATGACCCGCAGTCACCGGGAAATGCTCGTCGAGAGGTTTCCGGAAACGGCGCCCCGCGTACGGGTTCTGGCGCGCGACGGCGAGGACGTCATCGATCCGATTGGCGCGGGAATTGAAGAATATCGGCGCTGCGCGCATCAGATCGAACAGCACTTACAGGGGATCGTGGCAGAACTGCCAGTGACCAGAAACTGAAGAATCGTATGAAAATTGCCATTGCCAGCGACCACCGCGGTTACGTGGTCAAGGGAAAAATCCTGATTCTGACCGCCGAACTCGGCCATGAGGCTGCCGACTTCGGAACCGACTCGTCGGAAGGGGTCGATTATCCTGATTTCGGCGCGAAGGTCGCGCGGGCCGTTTCGGGGAAAGCCGTCGACCGCGGAATTCTGATTTGCGGGACAGGAATGGGGATGTGCATTACGGCCAACAAATTTCCTGGCGTGCGAGCCTGCACCTGTCACGACGATTTGACGGCCGAGATGAGCCGCCGCCATAACGACGCCAATGTGCTGTGCCTGTCGGCCGATCTGCTGGGCGAACGATTGCTCAACCGGATGGTCGAAATCTGGCTGAAGACCGAGTTTGAAGCGGGGCGGCACGCCCGCCGCATCGAAAAAATCGGACAACTCGAATCCGAAATGCAGTAGCAACTCTGAAAATCGAAATCCGAAATCCCAAACCACGAAACGGACGATGGACCTTAAAACGTTAAAGTACGCCAAATCTGACGAATGGGTCTCGCTTGAGGGAGACATCGCCACGGTTGGAATCACGGATTTTGCCGTCAATGCATTGACCGACCTGGTTTACATCGACTTGCCCCTGGCGGGAAAGAAGCTCAAGGCTGGAGAACCCTTTGGTGTGGTCGAAAGCGTCAAGGCGGCCAGCGATATGTACAGTCCGGTGACGGGTGAGGTCGTCGAATCGAATGCGACGCTCGCCGACGACCTGGGAAAACTTTCAGACGATCCGTTTGGAGCGGGTTGGATGCTGAAAATCAAAGTCGTCGACCAGAAACTGTCGGCGGACCTGCTGGACCGCGCCGGGTACGAAAAGCATTGGGCCACGCGGGCCCATTGACCTGGGTCTTGAATCAGGGCCTTACTGTAAACGGCCTCATCATTCGGCCCAGGGATCGACCAGGATTCTTAGCGGCAGGTCATCGACGCCGGCGCGGGTCAGTGCCCCGCGGAGCGCGCCTATGAGAACGGCTGACCGCATTTGTGCGGGAACATCCCGTTCGGCCCATTTCAAGACGACCTGCAAGTCGTGTCGCCCGGCGTGTGCTTCGGCGATCAGTTCCAGCCGCGTTTCGTGAACGGCCGGTAGAGAGGCCTGGGTGCGGGCGACTGCGATTGCCCGTTCGACGGCGCCGGCCTGCACGAATTTTGCGGCGATCGGCGCAAGTGAACCCGACACATCTGCTGCCGCGGACTTTGCATTTTTCGGCGGCGCGAAGATGGCCCAGGCCGATTCGAGCGTTTCGCGTGCGGCCACTTGGTCTGGCAATTCAAGTTGGGCGCTGACGATGGCCTCCCAATGCCCTTTGAATCCCGTAACGGGGAAGGCGGGCCTGGTTGCCTCAAGGACCGTCGTCAGGGACTGGGCCACATTTATGTTTTGCTGCGCGGCGGGCCGGTCGCCGCACTGTGCCTGGAACTCTGCCAGTTGAGCGAAGAGTACGGCCCGTGACGACATCAGTGGCCAGGTGTCGTCACTCACCGTGGGAAGTAATTGGGAACATCGCTGCATCGTTCGCAGGGCAGGGGCCGGGCCGATGGCCTCTTTCTGAAATCGCGCAATCTCGAGAAAAATGCGGACCTGTTGCAACTTGGAGCCGACCTGCCGGACCAGGTCTTTCGCCTTGTCAAATGCCTGTGCTCGGGCCAGGCGGCGAATATATTCCATCAAGAGTTGATCGGCCCATCGCCCGTCGGCGTCGCGTTCTCTCGCCTCACGAACCAAATCAAGCGCCAGTGTTTCATTTTGTGTATCGAGGCGCTGCATGCTGATTTTGTGAAGGGCCTCCGACCGGGAATCTTCGTCGGTGATGGCCCGAGCCAGTTTTTGGGCTTCTGTAAGTCGTCCGGCGTCGGTCAGCGCCAGCGCCACGGCGGTTATCACGCCGAGGGCATCAGTCTCGTCGTTTTTGAGTAGTCGGCGAATCGAAATTTTCGAGGCCGCGACGGCATCAATGCGGATCTGGGCGATCGCCACCGAGGCGGTTGCAGGAGTATTCTCGCGTTTCGCTTCTTCTGCGGCATGTTCGAAGAGCGTGCGGGCCTCTTCGGTCTTTTCCGCCATGAGCCGGCGCTGGGCCAGATTGACGAACGCGCGGATGCGAATTCTTTGATCGCCGATTCGTCCAACCGTCTCCATCGCCCCGTTGTGATCGTCACGACGGTCTTGAATCATCGCCGTCCGGTAGAGGACGCGATCGGGTTCAATCGTCTTTTCGGCCATTTCAATAGCGGCGGCTGAATCGCCGTCTTGAGCCAGTGCGGTGGCGATCGCTTCGAGGGCGGCGCTGCGTATGGTTGCATCCTGGATGTGAGCCGCCGCCAGCAGAGCCTGCTTTGAATGGCCGCCACAAGCCTCGATGGCGACCAACTTTTGCAGTACGACTTCGCGGTCTGCCGGGGCAATGGCAGTCTTTGCATTTTCGACGGTGACCCAGAACAGCGGATCAAGCTTTTCGGATGGCTGGGGGGGATCTCCGGCTGCGATGGCGAAGAGAATCAAGACCGCCGTGAATTGGGGCATGGTGGGCTTTCGAGATTGAGTGAATCGCCAGGCGCCGCGCTAATTATTGTAGGCGATTCCAGACGAAATCAGTATTCCAGGACGGGCCGCATGAGGGGGTTCAGACGGGAGCAAAGGGCCTGGACGCGCGAGGACATCGGCGCTGCTGTCGAGTCCATCCATACTGATTCGGCAGAGCGGCCATGCGGTTAAAGCTGGCCGCGTACCGGCGCGTTTTTTGACGTCGGGTTTAATTTCAGCCGGACTCACCCATGGGGGCCGATGGGCCGATGCCACCGAATGAACCGGTCTGGACTCATTTCGCCCGCCATTGGTATAAGGCGGTTCACCAAGAGTGCCACTGTTTGTAGAGCATACCTTGAATCGGCCGTAATCCATCTTGCCCCCAAAATCTGTAACGACCGACCTCAAGTCTGGCACGACGACCAGTCGTGTCGGCATTGCGCCTGAGACGCCGCGGCGGTATTCAGAAACTGCGAAACCGCGCGGCCAGCGTCGCCGAGCTTTATTGGCCGCGGTGGCCCTCATTGCGGCTTTGACAGCCGCTTTCAACCACGAGCAAATCACGACCTTTCGCGACCGGTTCGTCCCGAAACGTTGGGGGGTTGTCGTTGAAGGCCGAATTTATCGCAGCGGCCAGCTATCGCAACGGCTCGTCAAACGGATGCTCCTGACGCATCATATTCAGCGGGTCGTTGATTTGACGTTCGATAACCCGTACGACAAAAACCACGTGGCTGAATTGGCAGCGATCGAAGAACTGGGGATTGAACGCAAGCTGTGCCCGTTGCTTTCTGACGGAACCGGAGATGTTCACATTTATGCTCAAGCGGTGGCCGAAGTCGCTGACGCCGCGCGGCAGGGAAAACCGGTGCTGGTGCACTGCGCGGCCGGCACACAGCGGACAGGGGGGGTGGTCGCATTGTATCGGCTCTTGGTTGAGGGAAAATCGCCGGAGTTCGTTTTCGACGAAATGCGGGAGTACAAATATGATCCACAGTACTCGCCGAAGCTGCTGCACTACGTCAACGAGCATATTGGCGAGATCGCCGAGGATCTTGTCCGCAATGGGACGATCCGTCGTGTCCCCGAGCCGCTGCCGCAAATCAGTGCGGATTGAGCCTTGCGGGAGCGGTGGTGTCGGTCTGCGATCGGTTGAGAGCGTCAATTGCGGCGCCTCAGGTCGATTGCCGGTTTGAATGCTTCGCCGCACGTCGAGAGAATCGCGGCAGCTGTCATTCTGTCGGGCTACGGTCGAGGGCGCAGGCTGAAGCCTGAACTGCAGTGGGCTGGTTTGCAATTT
>JAYTRB010000389.1:0-4541 GCA_043746425.1 Planctomycetia bacterium | reverse complement strand
GCTGACGGAGTCATCGAAGCCGTCGACCTGCGACCGGGAGACCTGGTGGGGGCGAACACGCCGACGATCTCGATGATCGAACGGGGCCGACTCTGGGTTCGGGCGTATGTTCCCGAGAACCATCTCGATGTGCGCCTTGAGCAACCGGTCGCCGTTTCGGTCGACAGCTTTGGCGACCGACGGTTCAAAGCGCGAATCATTTTCGTGGCGCGGCAAGCCGAGTTCACTCCCGGAAATGTACAGACGCCCGAAGAGCGGTCGAAGCAGGTGTTTCGCATCAAGGTGCTGCTTGAGGAAGGGCTCGATGTGTTGCGTCCAGGAATGACAGCCGACGTCTGGTTTGACGTGAAATGACCACCGTAAGCGATACAGAAATTGCGTTCCCGGCCGGCTTGTCTCAAAGAATTGTCCCCGACGAGTCACCGTATCGAGGCGACTGGGCATGACCGCCAAAATCGACTTCCAGGCGCCCCAGGACGCTGTTTCGACAGCGGTCATCGACGTGTCGCACCTCAGCCGCCGCTTCGGCCACCTGACCGCCGTTGACGACGTTTCGTTTGTCGTCAATCGCGGGGCGATTTTCGGTCTGCTGGGCCCCAACGGAAGTGGCAAATCGACGATCATTCGCATGCTGTGCGGGGTACTTGAGCCCTCGGCGGGAGAGGCCCATGTGCTGGGGCACGACGTGAGCCTCGAATCTGAACAGATTAAACGCCGCATTGGGTATATGTCGCAGAAGTTCAGTTTGTATGCCGATCTTTCCGTCGGCGAGAACATCGGGTTTTACGGGCGAATCTATGGACTCGACTCAGCCCGGCTGGCAGTGCGGGCGCGTGCGGTTCAGGAACTGACGGGAATTGGCGATCGGCTCAATCAATTGGCGGGCACATTGTCGGGGGGGTGGAAACAGCGGCTGGCGTTGGCATGTGCCCTGATCCACGAGCCCGAGGTCATCTTCCTCGATGAACCTACTGCCGGCATCGACCCTGTCGCCCGCCGCGACTTGTGGGATCTGCTCTTCGAGCTGTCGGGTCGGGGGGTGACGTTGTTCGTCACGACACACTACATGGATGAAGCCGAGCGTTGTTCTGACGTGGCCTACATCAACCTGTCGAAGCTCGTTGTCTGTGGCAAGCCGCGAACTTTGAAAGAGCTGCCCGCCGTCACCCCGGCGGGGACGCGCCGCTGGGAGCTGGAAGTTCCACAGCCAACCGAATCGCTCTCGCGTCTGCGCAGCCTTCCGGGCGTCGTCGATGCCACGCTTTTCGGACAGTCGATTCACCTTCTGGCCCGTGACGAGATCGGCGAAGAACAGGTGCGGCAGCACCTGGGAATGACCGCATTGGTAACCGCCATGCGCCCCATCGCCCCCAGCCTCGAAGACGTATTCGTCACGCTGACTCGGGCACACGATCGAGCCAGAACTGGCCGTGCCGCTGAACCGCCCAATCCCTATGGCCTGCCCGGTGAATCCGCGCAGATGCCAAATGCGGTGTCAGCCGAACTCGTGACGCACCCCGCTTCCGCACCGGTTTCGGCGATCGTGCCGCCCGCACTCAAGCCGCTGACGGCTCCAGACCGCTCAGCCCTATTGCCGCGGTGCGATGAGGGCCGCGATACCGCTGCGGGGGCCCAGTCGCTCAATGGGCTGTGGGCCATGCTGCTTAAGGAATTCTCGCATATCCGCCGCGAGCCGGCGACGATTTTTTTCATGCTTGTCGTCCCCGTGTTGCAGACGATCATCTTCGGTTACGCGATCGAGACTGAAATTGAGAACATTCCAGCCGTGGTGTACGACCTCGATGGCCGACGTGAGGCGCGCGAGCTGGTCGATTCGTTCGGCAACACGCGTACCTTCAAAATCCGCGAGCGGGTGTATGATGAAGAATCGTTTCGCCGGGCAATTTCTTCGGGACGGGTGAAGGTCGGAATACGAATTCCGCCCGACTACACCGAACGTCTGATTCGCGGCGAACAGGTGCAGGTGCAGGTGCTTATCGACGGCAGCGATTCACAGGTGGCCAATGCGGCGCTGAACGCCACCAACCTCCTGGGAATCGCCAAGTCGAAACAATTGGCGCTGGGCCTGGCAGAATCACTGAGCGTCGTGCCTGCCCGTGATAACGTGGGTCGGGCCGTGGTTCCGGTCGAAATGCGCCCGCGGCTGCTTTACAACCCCAATCTCGAAAGCTCGCACTTCTTCGTTCCGGGACTGGTGGGAATCATCATGCAGCTCGTGACACTGTTTCTCACGTCGTTCGCCATCGTCCGCGAACGCGAGCTAGGAACGCTCGAGCAACTCTTCGTTACGCCGGTCGGAAGGCTGGGTCTGCTCTTGGGAAAGCTGATTCCCTATGCCATTGTGGGATTCGTCGAGATGCTGATCGTGATGTCGGTGATGGTGTACGTGTTCAAAGTGCCGATTCATGGCAGCGTAGGCCTGCTGTTGGGCCTGTCAATATTGTTTCTCGTATGCGCGCTGGGGCTGGGGCTGTTCGTGTCAACGATCGCCAATACACAGCTTCAGGCAATGCAGTTCGCATTTCTAATGATGTTGCCATCGGTGCTTCTGTCGGGGTTCATGTTTCCCAGGAGTGAGATGCCCATGCCGATCTACCTGCTGTCGTTCGCCATTCCGGTAACGTACTTCGTCGAAATTCTGCGGGGTGTCGTGCTGCGCGGTGCCGATTTTCAAGATCTCGTCCCGCAGGTGCTGGGTCTGGTGGCCTGCTCGATCGCAATTCTCGTCCTGTCGGTTGGAAGGTTCCGCAAGCAGCTTGCCTGAAACCGATCGAATCGCGATTTGCGAATGATCCCGATTGAGTCAATTTCCGACCAGCACCGACTCGGCCACTTCCAGCCGATTGCGGCCATTGGCTTTGGCCTGATACAGCGCGGTGTCGGCGGCGGTGATGAGATCCTCCACACAGTCGGCATGATCGGGTAACGCCGCCAGGCCTGCGCTGGTCGTGACTCGGATGCCGTGGCCTTCAAACTCGACCGCCTGCGATTCCAGTCGGGAACGGATCAATTCGCCAATTCGCCTGGCCCCCTTCAAATCGATCTGCAGCAGCACCGCCAGTTCCTCGCCGCCGTAGCGGGCCACAAAAGGCCGTACGCCCACATCGCGATCAGAGCTGCGGATTCCCTGCACGCACTCGCGAATCACCCCTGCGGTCGCCCGCAGAACGGCATCTCCCCCGCGATGTCCATAGGTGTCGTTGATCGACTTGAAACGATCGAGATCGAACATCAATAGTGCCAGAGGCATTTTGCTCCGGCCGGCCGTCTGGAATTGTTGTTGAATCTGCCGGTCGAATTCCCCCCGGTTGGCGAGTTGCGTCAGCCCGTCGAGCCGCGCCTGCCGTTCAACAACCACCTGATTGACCGCCCGCGGGATGAGATCGGCCAGAAGCGCCCCCGTCCAGGCGGCCAGTGAATATTGTGCTTCGGAAAACTTTTTTCGGGCCCGGCGCGAGAAGCACACCAGCCCCAGCAGCCGATCCTGCTGCCAGACCGGTACGACCAGCGCCGCGCCAATTAGCGTTTCGATTCGCAGATGCCCCAGGTCGTCGGCCGAGAACTGCCGGGGGTCGCGAAGCACCGCCGCGACGAAGGCCAGCTCGTCCTCATGTTTCTGCCATTTTTCCCTGAGCCCAGGTTGCAGCACTTCGCCGCAGCGAACGAAGGCTTTGAGCGGCAATGCCGCGTCTGAGGTTTGCAGGTAAAGCGACACGCGGTCGGCCGCTGATTTCTCGGCCGCTTGGCGCAAGAACTCTTCGAGCATCTGCGCGGGAGAATCGTAAGTGCGGTCGATGACAGTTCGGAGTGCCAGCATTTCTCCGGTCGAACGAATCTGGCTTTGCTGCGATTCGAGTTGCCGCTTGTCGCGCAGGCAGCATGCGATATCGGTGAGCAGCCGTTGGAGCAGTTCGATCTGGTGGGTGGAGTCGAGACCAGGGGGCACCAGTTCGGTCGTCAGCAGCACGCCCAGCAGCTCCTTCGCCGCGACGACGCCGAACAAGTACAGCCTCTGCACCTTCCCGCGATCGCCAGGCATCAGGGATTTCCAAAAATTGCTTTGTGAGGCTTCGAGCCGGTCGAGGGAAATCGGTTCACCCCGCAACAGGCGATCCAGAAACTCGCGTTCGAGAGTTACAGGCGTCTCAGGAATGTGGAGCAGCCCCTGGCTGTGCGAGACAATCAGTAATTCTTCTTCGAAACGGCCGAACGCGACAAACCCCCCGTTGAGATGGGGGACGAATCGCTTTAGGAGTGTGCGAATCGCTTGGCCGCCGTCTTCCTGCGACACGAATTCACGCAAGGCCTGCGTTTCAAAGCGGGTCGCGGTGCGCTCGCGCTTGGCATCGACGAGTTCGCTTGCGACTTTGTCCAGTTCGCGGCCCAGAGCCTGCTGCCCCTCGCGCGACTCGATCAACTCGCCGCGGATGCGGCCCAAGCGATGCATGTGCGCGACGTACTGTAACAGGCTGAAGACGGCCAGAGCCACAGCACAACCGGTCGCCACGCTGGCATTTGCA
>JAYTRB010000388.1:0-2778 GCA_043746425.1 Planctomycetia bacterium | reverse complement strand
ACCCGCACATAGCCGATTTTTCTCTCGGAATCGAGCATGAAATTCCAGGTTCCGTCAGGTTTATAACTGTCTCCCTGAACGGTCGCGACGTGAATTCTGGCGCGCGGCATTTTCAATTGTTCGACCTTCGGATTCCCCTGGTGCATCACGCCGATGGTCACTTCCTCGCCCTCTTTGCCCTTGAGCACCCTGACGGCGTCATCGACCGACATTTTCTCGGTGGTCTTGCCGTTGATCTCCATGATCGTATCGCCCGCCTGAATCCCGGCCTTGTAGGCTGGCGTGCCTGGCAGCGGAGAGGTGACGGTAAGTCGCCGGGTGTGGGGGTCGATTGTCACCTGAATACCAATGCCACTGAATTCCTGCTCGACTTGCACGTTGAAGCGGGCCAGGTCGTCGGGGCTGATGTAATTGGAATAGGGGTCGAGTTCCTCCATCATTCCGCGCAGGGCCGCCTCGACCAGCTTTCGGCGATCGACGTCTTTAACGTAATTGCGCTCAATCTGCTCGAACGTGTCGGCAAAGACGCGCATCAGTTCGAAATACTGGTCTTCTTTGCTGGCCGGCTGTGCCGGATCGGCCTTCGGGTCACTCTGTTCTTCGGCCACTTTGTCGTCGTCATCTGCATCGTCATCGTCGGCTGCACGCAGGGTAACGGCCCCACCAAGAGTCAATGAAATCAGTGACAGCACGAAAACCCAACGACGCCACGGCATGACCGATCCCTCCTGGAATGTTCTTTATAAAGCCGACGCCCCACCTGCCTAACGATTCTAGGGCATTGGCCGTTCAGGAACAAGATGGGGTCGGCCCATCACGCAGTCGGCCGAATTCGTCAGAATTCGGGGCGACGTTCGTTTCTAAGCCGAACGCCTCACGAGTTCTGCCACAAAGAGGAGTACGGTCGATTTCCAGGAAGATAGACCGTCGAGAATGACCAGACGCGAATCGATGATCGACATTAATCAAAGTCGTGGGGAATCGTTGCATGGACGGGCGCTCGCCGGTCGACGATTTCTGATCGCGCATCGATCTGGAGTTTGGTCGGCGGGCTGTAACTCGCACGCAAGAGCGGCGGCTGGCGTTTCGTCGATTCTGAAGAATGATGATCGAGCCATGCCGGGGCAAACGCCGAGACTGAACGCGCTGATCGACCGCGGAGGATCTTCCAATCGGTGCCGTGCCCGACAAACAGAAACCCGACCAACGCCGCCAGAACCACATTGCTGGGCGAAGTGACACCGGTAAAGGATCTTCGGCTGGGAAGACTCATTGTTCGACTCCTCAAGTTAACCCTTGGCAGGCAGTTCCCCGACATCGCCGCGGACGACGACAGCGGATATACTCACCCGATGGAACCCACCGCGACAAATTTGACTTCAAAACAACTTATCGGTTCACCGCTGCCGTGGATGACGGCGAACCTTCCTGGAATCGGGGGGATAAGCAAGGATCGTGCCGAAGATTTCCGAGTTGAGGAAATTCCTGCCTATCCTCCTGAAGAAGCCGGCGATTTCCTATTTCTTTGGATAGAAAAAGAGGGGTTATCTTCGGAACAACTCGTCAGTCATTTCGCACGTTGCCTAAAAATTGCGCATCAGGATGTGGGATTAGCGGGCATGAAAGACCGCCAGGCGGTGACTCGCCAAATGGTATCGGTTCCCGCAAAGTGCCTGCCGGCCGTCGAAATGTTCAGCCACGAAGGAATTCGGATCCTCGCGGTTCACCGGCATCGGCACAAACTGCGAACGGGCCATCTGCAGGGAAATCGGTTCTCGATTCTGATCCGGAACGTCATTGACGACGCCCTTGAAAAGGCCCTGGCAATTGCCGCCGAATTAAGCCGAACTGGTGTCCCAAATTTCTTCGGCGACCAGCGCTTCGGGCGAGACGCCGAAACTCTGGCGCTGGGGCTGGCGCTGTTGCAAGGAACGAAACAGCCAGGTGACATTCCGCGGGCGCGACGAAAATTTCTTTTGCGGCTGGCATTGTCGGCCGTGCAATCGGTGCTCTTCAATCGGGCGCTGGTCGATCGAATTGGTGACGGGCTGGTGCGTGAAGTACTGGCTGGCGATGTGATGCAGGTTGTCGCCTCAGGAGGCCCCTTCGTCGTGGAAGATGCGGTTTGCGATCAGGCCCGTTTTGAGGCGCGAGAGATCGTTATCTCGGGACCCCTTTTTGGACCGAAGATGAAACAACCCGCGGGCGCTGTCGCGGTCCGCGAGACGCGTCTGCTCGAAGACTCGGGAATACCATCTGAGGCATTCGACCGCTTCGCGAAACTGACTCCCGGGACGCGCAGGCCGTATCTGATCTGGCCTGAAGGATTGAAAGTCTCGGCCGAGCCCGAGGGCCTTCGTCTCGAATTCACGCTCGCCTCAGGTTGCTACGCGACAGTTGTCTTGCGCGAATTTCAGAAGACGATATGAATGCTTGAATTCGACGATTTGTTCTGTTACGGTCGCTGTTCCATTAAGCTCGCGAACTGCGTCCCGCGGGTTCCTTCCACGACAGAATTCCGGCGCTCGGTCGCACCGCACGACATTCCTAGAAAAACGAGGCAAGCATGTACAACGTGACATTGATTCCCGGTGACGGTGTGGGGCCCGAAATCGCCGAGGCGACGCGAAAATGCATCGACGCGACCGGTGTCAAAATTGCCTGGGATGTTCAGGACTGCGGAATCGAAGTCATTGAAAAAGAGGGGAAGGTTCCCGAACGGGTTCTCGATTCGATTCGAAAGAACAAGGTGGCCCTCAAGGCGCCGATCACGACCCC
>JAYTRB010000387.1:0-2681 GCA_043746425.1 Planctomycetia bacterium | reverse complement strand
CGGCGACTGAAAGGGAGCGTGTACCAGTTGGCGTGCGGGTGGCGAATCTTGTTCATCGGATAAAAACAGACGAGCGGCCACGCTGGAAAATCGGGATATAGTCGCTGCTTGCGCATCACAACTTCCCGGTCTTCGTAGGCTTTCAACTTTGCGGCAAAGACCGGACTGCCAGGATCAGTCCCTTCGGCCTTGAGTCGTTCGCCGTATTGTTCGACCGTCGGCACGTACTCTGAAACCTCGGTAATCGACACAAAAGAATACACCGGCACGAGAGCCCTCCCGAGAGGCGAATTGCGGATCGCCTGCCGCACCGCATCGATTACGAGAGGGTCGGGATCCATGAGCAAAATTCCCAGATCGGCCTTGTGCCCCGAGACCACCGACGTTTGCACACGAAGCGGCGCGCCGGGGCGATTCGGGTCCAACAGACGGATGAGTTCCTCGCGTCCTACTACCCGCTGAGAATCGCTCAATACCGCCAGTCCGCTCGGGCAAATCCGGTAGTAGAGATGCAGACAATGCCAGCCGTCGTGCATTTTGATCGTCGGTTCGGACTGTTGAGCGGCGGGATGAGCGGGACGGTTCACGGTGCATATTCCTCAGTGGATCAGAGTTGCTTCAAGATCGCGCATTGAACGCGTGGCGTTTTGATTCTAGGCAAGGCGCTGCGAAACAGAAAGTGATCGCCCGATTCTCGACACGTCGACCTGAAAGTGCCTCTCAACGGCGAGGCGCAACGAAACGTTCTCGTCGACGAAGTCGAGCAGGAACAAGTCGAGTTCCTCGTTAACTTGAGCCCCGCGCGGCGTGCCAGGGAAACTGCAAACCGATGCCGTGCGGGCTTGTGAAGTCGCCTGCCGGTTTCAAATCCCAAAACCGCGAACCCCATTTTCAATAAATCCAGGAAAACAGCCTGCCCAGCACTCGTCTCAGGTTCGGCTGAAAAGATGGGCCCCCTCTGAACGCGGTTCCTCTTCGACGATTTACTGGCGAACTGAGTTTGGAACACGAACGGGCACTGATTTACGCGAATTGAATTCAGTGAGACGGCAGCGAACCGCGCGCGACCAAGTCAGCCTGCAAATGGAACGCCATGCAACTTTGCCGGGACGAGCCAGCAGTATGCGTCATTCAGTGAAAAGTCGTGGACGCACTTTTGTATCCGTCCTGTGGACACGGTTTGCCGTTTCTCAATGAGTCAAAAGACTTTGACGGCCGCCCTTGTTCGTCAGTTTTTCTTTCCCTTGGCCGGAAACCCGCTCCAAACCAGCGGCTTCGAGATCTTGTCTTCCTTGCCAGCTTCGAGGGTCGCGAGAACTTCACGAACGGAGGGGTTGGCGGCGACCTCGCGCACGAGCTGCTGCAGCACGGGAGGTGCGATCGACTGCGACCCGGGGCCGGGCCCTCCCTCGAGAAACGCCCCCTTCTGGTCGAAGACACCCCAGAAAAGTGTGCGGGGGTGCTTCTTGGCGGCGTCACGCATTGTTGTGGCGTCGCCCCCCCTGCCCCGGTTGCCATTCACGCGGAACAGATCGGCCCTCTCGAAGATGACGGCGATGACGTTCCAGTCTTTTGAACCGAACCAGCCCATATTGCGTTCCCCAGAGAACATGAATTGTGCGATCTGTCGATTGTTCTATCCGAGTGCGGCCTGCAACTGCAACCCACGCCGTCTGGTCGCCGATTTGGCTCGCCTGTTTGCCGATCGGTGAAGTGCCCCGCGACGCGATTGAGAACGGCAATGGCGTTTCTAACTATTTCACGGAACATCGAAATCGACTACAAGAAAGAAATGAATAGCGATCATCCAGAGACTCCAGAATCCGGACCGGTGTCTGATCCCGTTCCGATTCCGCCTGTCGAGCCGGGCTCGGCAGTGCGTTCTCTTCCGGCCGAACAAGTCGTTCTGATGACGCGGCTCGTGGGGCAACCGGGGGAGCCGCTGTGGTTAAAGGCCCCACTGCCCCCGATACAGCGAAAGCCACGAACGCGGCTCCCCCTGCTGCTGTTATTCCTGACCTGCATCAGCACATTTCTGGTGGGGGCAAATCGGCAAATGCCGGTCATGCCCCACGACATCGCCGAGCTGTTCAAGATGAATTCGACCGCGCTGCACGGCTGGCTGTGGCGTGGATTCACGTATTCATCGGCCGTCATTTTGATCCTCGGCGCCCACGAGTTGGGGCATTATCTGCAGGCACGCCGATATGGGGTTCCCGCGAGCTTCCCTTTTTTCATTCCCCTTCCCATCAGTCCGTTTGGAACGATGGGAGCCGTCATCGTTCAGCAATCGGGTGTGGCCGATCGCAAGTCGATGTTCGACATCGCGATCAGTGGCCCTCTGGCGGGGCTGGTGGTTGCCCTGCCGGTGGTCTATTGGGGCATTGTCAAAGCACAGGTTCTTGCATTGCCGATGTATACCCGGGTCGCTGTCTTCGGTGGTCCGCTGCTGCTCAAATGGATGATGCGGATGGTGCATGGGCCACTTCCGGAAGGGTCAAATATCATCATCAATCCGCTCCTTTTCGCCGGTTGGGTGGGGATTTTCATAACGGGTCTCAACCTCGTTCCGATCGGTCAGCTTGACGGCGGCCACATTTTGTACTGCCTGATCGGCCGCCGGGCACATGTTGTGGCGCGGGGGCTGTTCTGGCTGGCTGCGGGAACGGTCATCTACAGCA
>JAYTRB010000386.1:0-2359 GCA_043746425.1 Planctomycetia bacterium | reverse complement strand
CAATCGAATCGATCTTGAGACGACCTTCAATTGATTGCAGGGAGGATTCGCCACACCTCTGTATGCTGCATGTGTGGCCGGCCTGCTAAGCCAGAATTGGCAAGAACGATGAATCGCCGTGCTGATATTCGTGGGTCACGATCGAGCCGATGAGCGTGGTGGGGGTGCAGTCATGGATATGCACCTGAGTGAGACTTCCCCCGAGGCGCGGGTTGCCATCGAAAACGACGATGCGGTCGCAGCGCGTGCGGCCCACGAGTTGCGGATGATCGTCGGGAATCGAACGGCTGTCGCCAGTGACAATGCCCGCTGGCTGTGGCTGCCGGATGACTCCGTTTGCAGTCTGCCCGGCGAAAGGGCTCTGAAGATCGTGCACGTTCTGCGGGTCGTCGATCGTCGGTTGCTCACCAGCATTCTTCCTGGCCGATTTGCTGAGCCCCTCGACCAGAACTTCAAAGTCACGGCCGATGAGCCGCGCATTGTCTTCTTCACTGATTTCATTCTGGAGCGCGAGCAGTTCATTATTGCGCCGGCGTTTCACCTCTTCGGGAACGTCATCCGGAAAAAGATCGTCGGCCTTGGTTCCTGGTCGGGGGCTGTATTTGAAAATGAAACTGTTTTTAAAGCGGAACTCGCGCACCAGGTCCATGCTCATCTGAAACGATTCTTCGGTCTCACCGCAGAAGCCGACGATAAAGTCGCTCGATACGGCGCAATCGGGGACGACCTCTCGAATGCGAGCCATCATGTCGCGGTACTCCTCGACCGTGTACCCGCGCTTCATGCGTTTCAAAACCTCGTTGCAGCCCGACTGGGCAGGAACGTGCAGGTATCGGGCGACTTTGGGCAGGTCGCGAACCGCTTCGAGCAAGTCGTCGCTCATGTCGCGCGGGAAGTTCGTGACGAACTTAATGCGCTCAAGTCCCGGTGTGTCGTGGAAGGCAGCGATCAAATCCGAGAGACGATGCAGACGGCCGTCTTCCGTCGATTTGTAACTGTTGACCGTCTGCCCCAGCAGCGTCACTTCCTTGACCCCCTCGGCTGCCAGTTGTCGCACTTCCTGAATAATGTGCCGCGGAGGCCGGCTTTGTTCGGGACCGCGAGTCATCGGCACCACACAGTAGGTGCAGAATTTGTCGCAACCGATCATGATCCGCACGAATGCCTGATACGGGGAGGGGCGCATTTCTGGATCGCGGAGCGGGTCATAACTCTGAAAACTGTCGCTCACTTCCTGGCGGGTGGCGTCGCGTCGGTCGAGGCTGATGGCCAACCGCTGCTGGCGATCGACGCGCGCCTGATCGACCAGCTCAGGGATCTGGGCTAGTTGCCCGGTGCCGACCACAATATCGACATGGGGCGCCCGCTGGAAGACGAGACTCTTGTCTTTCTGGGCCATGCAGCCGACGACGCCGATTACCTGATTGGGACGCTGGCGCTTGCTGTATTTGAGCCGCCCCAGTGCGCTGTAAATCTTGTGCTCAGCATGTTCGCGAACCGAGCAGGTGTTGAACAGAACTGTATCGGCCTCGGCGATTTCGGCGGTGAGCTCGTACCCCTGTTTGCGCAGCGCGGCTACGACCAGTTCGCTGTCGAGCATGTTCATCTGGCAGCCGACAGTTTCAATGTACAGTTTGTGGTTGTGCGATACGGCGTCGGGCATGTTGACTATTATTACGACATGGGCAGGGGAAACGCGAGCCTGCGGGGTCACTCAGCCGTGTCGAAAGAGATATCTTTTCAATGGATGTGACTCGATGCATGCTCGACAGACATGCAAACGCGGTGCACGATCAGTTTCTGATGCGGGCCGCAGTTACGCGGCGCTCGAACGGCGAGACTTTTCCCGCTGGGCAGCCTTTTCGGCTTTGGCGCGCGCCTGATCTTCGCGGCGTTTTTCTTCTACGTTTTCGGCGACTTCGCGGAGCAGCCTGTCGCGATGCGCGGTCATCAATGACGTCAATGATTTGAGCGCCCAAAGAGCCGCCGTGCCGTACAGGACGATCTGCCAGACTTCCATGTCGGGATCCTCGCAGATTCAGAAACGCATTCGTTCCATCCCATTGAAAAAAGGGGGCGGACGCCTCGCGGCAAGGTGCCATCTTCGTGGACAGCATCCTGTCGCCCAGAGGCAGTTCCCTTTTTTAATAGGCTGCTACACCTTCACTCGTTCGACGTACTCGCCGGTGCGGGTATCGATGCGGACGGTTTCTCCCTGCTCGATGAAAGCCGGAACCTGGATTTCGGTCCCGGTTTCAACCGTCGCCGCCTTACTGATATTCCCTGAAGTATTGCCGCGAACGGCTGGTTCTGTGTAGGTGATTTTCAGGTTGACGTGCGGGGGCGGGGTGACTTCGAT
>JAYTRB010000385.1:0-2170 GCA_043746425.1 Planctomycetia bacterium | reverse complement strand
AGCCGGCCGGGACAAAAGCACTGGCTTGGACAAAGGGAGTGCCGGTCTGTTAAATTCCTGTAGATTCGCTGGTAATTCTAGCCGTCCGCCAACGTGTGTCAAGCGGTTCGGTATTCTACCCCGTGAACGTAACCGCGGACGATAATTATGGATGTGGCGAGACGCGACGCCGGCTCGCAGGGTGAACCATGAACCGCTACTCCCTCGATTTCGATTCGTTCAAACGACTGTCACGGCAGGCCGACCTGGTGCCCATCTATCGACAGCTGGTAAGCGATACGCTGACCCCCGTCAACGCTTACTGTCGGATTCAGCACGGAGAATGTGCCTTTCTTTTTGAGAGCGTCGTGGGTGGTGAGCGGATCGGGCGCTACAGCTTCCTCGGTTCAGACCCATTTTTGCAGATCAATGCGTTTGGCAACCGTGTCGTTATTACGCGCGCCGGCCACATCGAAACCCGGGAGGTGGCCGATCCGCTTCGCGAGTTGGAAGGGTTGCTCGCCGATTTCCGTGCTGTGCACGTGCCTGGCCTGCCACGGTTTTGCGGCGGAGCGGTGGGCTATGCCGGCTACGACACCGTGCGTTACACCGAAAGGCTGCCGAACGCCCCGCATGACGATCGCTGCTTGCCCGACCTGTCGTTCGCCTTCTACGATCGCATGGTTATTTTCGACCAGATTAACAAGACGATACTAGTGGTCGCCCACGCCCGCACTGAAGGCGATTTGCAGGCGCAGTACGCCACGGCCTGCCGCCGGATTGACGAAACCTGCCTGCAACTGCAACAGGGGGCCGGCAACCTGGAATTGGCCGACATTACGCTCTCGGGCGAACCAGAGCTCGACTGGACGTCAAATTTCTCGCGCGACGGTTTTGAAGAGGCGGTTGAGAAATGCAAAGCGTACATTCGCGCTGGTGACATTTTTCAGGTCGTCCTCAGCCAGCGACTTGCGGTTGAAACCGCGGTCGGGCCGCTCGACATCTATCGAGCTTTGCGTGTCGTCAACCCCAGTCCGTTTATGTTTCTGCTCAAGATTCCGGCGGTCAGTCTCGTGGGGAGCTCGCCCGAGATCATGGTGCGTGTCGAAGACGGGACGGTGACGATTCGCCCGCTTGCGGGGACACGAACACGCGGCGCGACCGAAGAAGAAGACCGTCGTCTCGAACAGGAGCTTCTGGCCGACCCGAAAGAACGGGCCGAGCATGTCATGCTGGTCGACCTGGCCCGCAACGACCTGGGGCGTGTATCGCGGTACGGCAGCGTGCAGCTTTCCGACGTGATGAAGGTCGAACGCTACAGCCACGTGATGCACATTACTTCCAACGCCACCGGCAAGCTGGCCGAAGGCAAATCGGCTCTCGATGCGCTGCGCGCGGGACTTCCGGCGGGAACGGTCTCAGGCGCTCCCAAAGTTCGGGCCATGCAGATCATCGACGAATTTGAACCACATCGCCGCGGCCCGTATGGCGGGGCGGTGGGCTATATCGACTTCACCGGCAATATGGATACGTGCATCGCTCTGCGAACGCTGGTGATGCAAGGGCAGACAGCGTATGTACAGGCGGGCGCCGGCCTTGTGGCCGACAGCGTTCCCAGCATTGAATATCAGGAAACGCTGAGCAAGGCCAAAGGGCTGCTTAAAGCGATTGAGATTGCCCAGCGGCAACTCACCGGGGGCGCAATCCAGTCAGAATCGTCGACCCTCCGTCCTCAGCATCTATAATGATGCATAGGGGCATCGATTGCCGGGCCGCCTAACCCTTCGGCCATTAGCCGGAAGGGCATTCCGGGGAATTCTCGTCCGGATTTTCCCGTTTCTTTGGTTTCGGTCTCGTTCTTTAGCCGGAAAACCTTTGCCAACAGCCTTGCGGGAAGTTAAGATCAAAGGGTGATGATGCGACGATGTTCGTCAAAATTCACTGAATTGCTTAACTGCATCCGAAGCCTGCTTACCCGCCACCCTCCACACTGTCGACCCGCCTGCTGAACTGTGCAGACTTGAGGCTTGAATCGAAGGGCTGCGTTCGAGCCTTCAGCCTACCGCATTCCGGCCGATTCACCCTTTGCGAATCGCAAGCTGAGAACTCATTTTCATACCTGCGACTCAACCGAAACTCAACCCACTCAGGGACGATCGCGTTCAGGATGAGGCCCCGCCATCGGGTCAAC
>JAYTRB010000384.1:0-13669 GCA_043746425.1 Planctomycetia bacterium | reverse complement strand
GTGAGAGCGAACAGCCGGCCTTTGGGAACCAGTCCCAGCGCGTGCCCCGAGCGGCCAACACGCTGCAGAAATGTGGCAATCGACCTTGGGGATCCGAGTTGCACCACTAAATCGATATAACCGATGTCGAGCCCCAGCTCGAGCGACGCGGTGGCCACGACGCACTTCAACTGACCCGTCTTCAACCGCATTTCGGTTTTCTGTCGGTGAATCGCCGCCAGTGAGCCGTGATGGCTGCTGACGGCGTCTTCTCCTAGAAGCTGCGTCAACTGGTGGGTCACACGCTCGGCCATCCGGCGTGTATTCACGAAAATCAGCGTGCTGCGATGCGCTTGAATCAACTCGCACAAGCGGGCATTGATCTCGGCCCATTGTTCGTGCATACAGACCGCACCCAGCTCGCTGGGCGGAACTTCAATTGCGAGATCGAGGTCGCGCTGATGGCCGACGTCAACGATCGCGCAAACTGTGTCGAACTTCGAGAGTGGGCCGCCAAGCGGTCGATCGATCTTCAATTCTTCAGCAAGAGCTCGACCAGAAGACGACCAATCAGGAAGTGCAGGTTGACTCTCAGCTCTGTCGCGCGTATTTTCTGCTGGTTGTACATTCTCGCCGTTGCTTCCAGGAGCCTCCCGCGACCCGCTGACGCCACCTTCCGGCGGCGTCTCTCGTGCCCCCACAAGGAACCGCGCGATCTCTGCGATCGGGCGCTGCGTCGCCGAGAGGCCGATGCGTTGCAGCGGATGCGGGCAGAGGGCTGCCAGGCGTTCGAGAGTCAGTGCCAGATGCGAACCCCGTTTGTCACGCACGAGGGCATGAATCTCATCGACGATTATCGTCTCGACACGGCGCAGTCGCTCGCGACCTTTAACGCTCGTGACGAGCAGGTACAGCGATTCGGGAGTCGTCACGAGAATATGCGGCGGCTTGCGCAACAGCGATGCCCGCTTTGAGGCGGGGGTGTCGCCCGTTCTCAGCCCCGCGCGAATCGGCACGATGTGCGGATACTCGGCGAGGGCCATCGCGGTGATTTCTGCCAGCGGAACTTCGAGGTTGCGGTGCATGTCGTTCGAAAGCGCCCGCAACGGCGAGACATACACGACGCGAATCTCATTGGTCAATTTGCCATCGAGCGCTCCTTTCAGCAAGCGGTCAATTGCCGCCAGAAACGCCGTCAGGGTTTTGCCCGAACCGGTGGGAGCGGCGATCAGCGTGTGGCCTCCAGCGACGATGGGGGGCCACCCCTGTCGCTGCGGTTCAGTAGGTGCCGCAAAGCGCCCGAGAAACCAGCGCTGAATGATCGGGTGAAACGAATCGAGTGACATGAAACATCCTGTTCTCACGGAAAGGCTGATTCAGGTATTCTGACTCTGCGAATCGCCGTTTGCAATCGGGCCTTGCCGCTGGCACACAACGGCCGCGCGTGATTTCATGGGCCGCCCGCGCAGCGAACACGCCCGCGGCTTCACACACGCCCCGTGTGTGGCTTGCAATCGCGCGAAAATTCCGGGCGTCGGATTACTGGCGGGCTACGTTAGTTTACAGGATTTCTCAGAATTATTGACCCTGGGTGGACCATCGAGCGTATGATTACCAGAGACGTTCTTTCACACTGAATGAGCCGGTTCGTGTCCAGCCTTTTGAAACCTCTCGATTCGCTCCCCTCCCCCGCTCAGTGCATCGGATACAAAGCCCGAGCATTGAAAGGCTTGCGGCGGGCGATCGTGCTCGTGCTGGGACTGAGCGTTCTGGCAGTGGGAATCGTCATGATCATCGGGCCCGGGCCGGCGGTGGTCGTTATTCCGCTCGGGCTGGGAATTCTAGCCACCGAATTTCTCTGGGCGCGCCGACTTCTCGATGCCCTGAAACGGCGACTGGCAGAAGTGCATGAGGCCGCAATCCCGCAAAGCATGCCGCCCTGGCTTCGTTCTTTGTGGCCGAAGTTGCGTTTCCTGAAGCCGACGAAGATTGATGCGGAAGAGGATTTGGCAGGGCCGACACGGTCGGGTGCGGTGCCAATGGCGCGGTCTGAACCTTCGCCGCAGCCTTTGCCCGCACCGTTTTCTCTGGGCTCAAGCCGCACGTCTGCTCCCCCTGGGAAGCGCAGAGATGTCACTTCGTGATAATCGTCGTGAATGATCGTCGAAAGTAGAGCAGTGGCCGAATATTTGGTGAAGAGCCCCGCGAGGACCGCGCCCTATGCCGCTCACCGAGTCAGTTCGAGAAACATGCGAGCGGTTTGCATGACGTACTGCTCGGCACAGCCATAGCCAATCGCCCGATAGCCCTGTTCCCGCGCCCACTTGGCCGATTCGATATCGCGAGCCGGAAATCCGCAGGCAATGTTGTGTTTCTGACACGACGCGAGGATGCGGGCCGCGGCCGCCATAACCTGGGGGTGGTTCGTTTCACCGGGAACCCCGTAATCTGAAGCCAGGTCGCCGGTTCCGACCCACAAAAGGTCGAGCCCGACCGCCGCAATTTCGTCGATGTTTTCGACGCCGGCGACGTCTTCAATCAGAGCGATGAGCAGAATCGTTTCGTCGATCGTCGCAAAGTATTCGGGGGTGGGCACCAGTCCCCACTTCGCACCCCGTCCGGGGCCGAAGCCGCGCTTCCCGCGCGGCGGGTAGCAGGCCGAATCTTGCAGGCGCAGGGCGTCCTGCGCAGTGCGACAGTGGGGAATGAGAACCCCCTGTGCTCCGAGATCGAGAGCTTTCATGACCGATTCGGGCTCGTCATTTCGCAAGACGCGCACCACCGGCACAGCGCCGCCGGCGAAACACCCCTGAACGAGTCGGTCGATCGTGGTGGCATCCACCGCGCCATGTTCGCCGTCAAGCAATACGAAGTCGAACCCGGCATAACCCAGAAGCTCGCACAAGCCCGGTTCGGGGAGTCGTACAGAACTGGAGTAGATTGTCCCTCCGGCACGGAGAATCTGTTTCGCTTTATTTTCACGGACAGGCATCGCAGGGGGTCCTCGCAGGCAGGGGCTGTTGGTCGGCATCGTAGCGACAGCGCCCCGAAGGCTCAACCAACCGGGAGTCGCAAATCTTCACTGCCTTGCGATGGTTTGTTGCAGATCGGGCTCAAGAGTTGGCTCTGTCGATACTCTTTCGACGCCGCGGCCGGTTGAGAGCAGATCGCAGCCACGGGCAGTGCGCGATGGCGCAAACAAACCCGACATTGCCGCGGCATGCAAACTTGCCTAGCATCACGGCTGGGTCATCGAATGCAGGCGTATGATGTCAGAATCCAGCGAAAAAACGGATCCCGCTGTTTCCCCTTCCGACCGACGGGGCTCCGATCGACTGCGGACTGTCATTGAAATGGGAGTGTCGCTGGTGATTCTGGTGGGCCTGTTCCGGACCTTTCTGGCCGGTGGGTACATGATCGAAACGGGGTCTATGGCGCCATGCCTGATGGGGGATCATCGCCAGGTGGTTTGCCCCGCCTGCCGCTATTCGTTTGCTGTCGAGGGGGTTGCAAAGTCCATCAAGGCCGTTTGCCCGAATTGCGGGCAGAACCACATTGCGGTCGAAAAGTTCCCGCGGAATGAAGGCGATCATCTGCTCGTGCATCGCGCGTTGTTCGAATTTCGCCGGCCCAGACGATGGGAAGTCGTCGTGTTCCGCAATCCGAACAAGCCGACACAGGCCTACGTCAAACGGCTTGTTGCCCTTCCCGGAGAATCATTGCAGATCATTGATGGCGATATCTACATCGGCGGTACGCTACGGGCCAAGGGCTATGCGACGCAACGCGGCATCGGCATTCCCGTCTACGATCATGATTTCCGCCCATCGAACAATGAACCCGACTGGCAGCCGCGCTGGGTCATCGAGAGTCAAGAGGCAGGTCAGCCGGAATCGGGCTGGAAAGAGACTGGGGGGAAATTTCGCTTCTCGACGAAGAAACAAGATCATGCGTCGGAACTGGCATGGGTGTATTACCGCAACTGGGTGCGCCGCGGTGGAATGCACACCACGAAGGTACAGCTGACGCATTGGCCCGAATCGCTCGAGCGCCCGCAGAGCGGGTTCGGTTGCATCACCTTTGAAGAAGACGCACAAACGCTGGTGTGCCGCGGAGCGTTGCCCTTTGAGCAGCGCAATCAACTTCTGGCAGCCACTCGTGATCCTGATTTTCGGGGCGCGATTCAGCGGCTCTATGAAGAGTCGCACGTGGCTCCTGTTACCGACGGGTACGGATATAACCGGGGGCACGACGGCCAAGGCCGGCATGAAGTTCGTGACCTGATGTTTACCGCGAATGTTTCCCTGCACGACGGGCCGGGGACTTTTGTCGTCGCCATTACCGACGGAACCGAGGAATTCCACTGCCTGTTCGACCTCGCACAAAAACAAGTGCGGCTGATCCACACGCGAACCGGCCGCGCCATGCGCACGGCCCCCTTGAGCGATGAATTGCTGCACGGGCCCGTGC
The DNA here is from genome assembly GCA_043746425.1 of Planctomycetia bacterium. Taxonomy (GTDB): domain Bacteria; phylum Planctomycetota; class Planctomycetia; order Planctomycetales; family Planctomycetaceae; genus JACQFH01. The sequence goes on along the minus strand of JAYTRB010000384.1, from coordinate 9,220 downwards.
GGGTTGATGTGTCATTGATGGACCGCCAAGTGCTGCTGGCGGTGGGGGGGAAATTAGCCTTCAAACCGTTGAGTTACGGGGCGCCGGTCGAACGGGGCCCGACGCCCCGGCGACCCGTGCGATTCGGCGCGGCGGGAACAGAAGTAGAAGTCAGCTCGCTGCGACTGTTTCGAGACGTGTATTATTCTGACGATATTGGCCATCATGCCATCGAAGCGCCCGTGCAACTGCAGTCGAATCAATATTTTGTCTTGGGAGATAACAGCCCGGTCTCCAAAGACAGCCGCAGTTGGTCGAGCACGACCGTTTTGACGGATGACATGTTTCTAGGAAAGCCCCTGGCGGTGCATCTGCCCAGCCGCAATCGGCGCATTCGAGTGGGGAACTGGCAGACCGAGATCCGGATTCCCGAATTCTCGCGGATGCGGTATATTCATTAGATATAAATGAGCGACGACAGCGTAGAAAAAGGCCTTCGAGAATGAACCTCACCGACGACAAACAGACGAAGATTGCCACCTCCGCGAAAGCCGTCGCGGCTTCGCAGAATCCGAAACGTCCCGATAACTGGCGAGAGACGATTGAATCAATCGTGGTCGCGTTTGTGCTGGCGTTTCTATTTCGGACGTTCGAGGCCGAAGCGTTTGTAATTCCCACGGGGTCGATGGCGCCAACGCTTTACGGACAGCAACGCGATGTGGTCTGCACGAAGTGCAAAACAAGGTTTGCGGTGGGGGTCAGCTCGGTACCCGCCAATGATGCTGAAATTCGCGATGGCCGGCTGGTGCCGGCCTACCGTTCGAATTTTGCCGTCTGCCCCAATGCAAACTGCCGTTTTCCGAACAATGTGCTCGATCACGAAATGTTTGCGGGCGACCGCATTCTGGTGAATAAGTTTCCTTATGAATTCGGCGATCCTCAGCGATGGGACGTGGTCGTTTTCAAATTTCCCGAACAGGCCAAAACGAATTACATTAAACGCCTGGCGGGGCTGCCCGGCGAAGAGCTGCTCATAGAGAATGGCGACGTGAAGGTTCGCCCGCTCGATTCTGACGCACCCTTTTTCATCGCCCGTAAACATCCCGACAAACAGCGGCAACTTCAGTTGCCTGTGCATGATAACGACCACCCTGCCAGTGACCTGTTAAAGGCTGGCTGGCCCGAAAGCTGGGCCAATCAGGGGACTGAGGCGTGGGTGGCCCACGTCGGGTCGCGATCCTTTCAAATTGATGGCGAGAAGCTCGATTCCGAGCAGCAGCATTGGTTGCGGTACACGAATTATACCCCGACGGCAGAAGATTGGATGACGGCTCTTTCGGGAAAAGACGAGCATCTCGCGCGGCGGGCGAAACCGCAGTTGATCAAGGATTTTTATGCTTACAACGGCCGGATTTCTGTCAGCGAAGCCGAAAACAGGGTGGCGCGCGGGGAATTGCCCGAGTTGATCGTGAACGAGCCCGAGCAATGGGTGGGCGATCTGACACTGCATGCGACAGTCGATTTGCTGGCGCCCCGGGGAGAATTGACGCTTGAGCTCATCAAGGGCCTGCGACGGCATCACTGTCGGATCGATCTGCAGAGCGGGAGTGCGATATTCGCTTATTCGCACGAAGATGACCGGGGCGAGGGCGCTTTGAAAGATGTCAAGAAGCCGTTCGACACCGGCATGAACAAACCCGGCACGTACAAAGTCAGTTTCACCGATGTTGACGACCGCCTTTGCCTGTGGGTCGACGATCGGCTGGTCGAGTTTTTTGAGTTCGATCCTGACGACGGCAACCCCGATCCGCCGCAGAATTCATCGATTGCCGGCACCGCGCTCGATAAAGCGCCGGCAGGTATTGCAGCCCGCGCCGCCAGCTTGAAAGTTTCGCATCTGCGCATCGAACGCGACATCTACTACCGCAGCGACTTTGCGGGAAGCCATTCCTCCTCGAAGAAGACCTTCAGACTTAAAGACGACCCCGACGATCGCAACGACGAATTCATGATGCTGGGCGACAACAGCCCGCGCAGCAATGACAGCCGGTTGTGGCAGACGACGCATGCTGTACCGCGCCACTTGCTGATCGGTAAGGCCTTCTTGATTTATTGGCCGCACGGTGTTCCGTTTTTGAACAATGGCCACGGGTATGCCGTTGGTCAGTACTTCGAACCGCTGCCGCGCGATGGCAGCGAGCCGAATCCGCCGCTGCCCAAATTCAGCATTCCGTTCTATCCGCAAGTGGGTAGAATGCATCGCATACGGTGAGGGGCAAATTGCATTCACGTCAAGGAGGACGCGCTCAATGCCACGCTTGCAATGTGCAGGACTCAAGAAGGTCTACGGTGGGCGAACCGTCGTCAACGACGTCGGTTTTCATGTCGAACGGGGCGAGATCGTCGGGCTGCTGGGCCCCAATGGCGCCGGTAAGACAACTTCGTTCCGCATGACATGCGGCATGATTACCCCGACCGCGGGAAAAGTGTTGCTCGACGAGGTCGAAGTCACTGACTGGCCGATGTACAAACGCGCCCGGCAGGGCATGGGCTATCTGGCCCAGGAATCGAGTGTATTTGTCAAGTTGTCGGTCGAGCAGAACATTTTGGCGATTCTGGAAATGCTGCATGTCGGGCGTCGCGAGCGAAAGCGGATCACGGCCGATCTGCTCGATCAATTCGGCCTGACGAAATTGGCCACGGCGACGGCCTCGACACTTTCTGGCGGAGAGCGCCGGCGACTTGAGATTGCCCGCTGCCTGGCAAGTAAGCCGACGCTGATCTTGCTTGACGAGCCCTTTACCGGAATCGACCCGGTCACCATTCAAGGGATTCAGGAAATCATTCGCGACATGCGAAATCGCGGCATCGGAATTTTGCTGACTGATCATCGCGAAATGGAAACCCTCACGATCACTGATCGCAACTATATTATCTGCGAGGGACGAGTCCTCATCGCAGGAGATGCAGAGACCGTACTCAGCAACGCCGAGGCCCAGCGGGCTTATTTCGGAAAGCGATCATACCATACTCCCGGCCTGATTGGCGGAGATCAGACGGCAGCGTAACATTAGTCCTGATAATATATTACGACAATTTTTATGTCCCGATACACGTCCCGCTTCGGGATGCAGCCGCTGTCTTTGTTGCCGCAGGGGGACTTGGTAATTCGGGCAACTCGGGGGGAGTCGCGACGACATAAGCTTGACCCTGGATTTGCCGAAGTCTACAATTGCGTTGGAATCTGGCAGAAAGGTGCCAGGAGTACGGGAATGGAACGGATTGCGGGGTCAGATGCCGATCAAGAGCGATCGCCGCCCGGTGTCAGGATGTGACGTTCCCAGAATAGCATGGAGAACACTCGGCAATGTTGGTCCTTTCGCGCAAGAAGAACGAAAGCATCGTAATCGACGACACGATCATCATCACGGTGGTGGAGATCCGGGGGGACAAAGTCCGGCTGGGAATCGAAGCCCCAAAGGAAATCCCTGTCCACCGCAGTGAGGTGTATGCGGCCATTCAGAACGAGCAGTTGCAGAAGGAACCTCCGCCGGTTCCTACGGCCGACTCGTGACGGGTGCTGCGAGTGTCTGGCTCGGTGGGGGTGCATTCGTCTCGATTTTCGAGGAGGGTAACTCGCAGTTCTGCTCGACGACTCGCGTACCAGGAAGTCGTCTGGCAATGAGCTTGGCCGGGTTTCTTTGATTTTTCTCGCGTGGCTGGTGTTCAAATTCTTTAGCTGGCGGTCTATAATCGCCCGATTGACCCCTGCCGCGCCCCACCATTTCTGACGGATCGACCTGTTGATGACGCTGGCGCAAGTCTTGGAAGGGCAGTTTCGCGGCGATATTCGCTTTCGAGGCGCTGCATACGTAAAGTCTGAGCGGGTCTCGATCACGCGGGTCACGCCTGAAAACGTATTTGCCGTCGTGCAGGACGGGATTGATTACCAGACGCAGCTCACCCGCGAGGCGAATGAGTTGCGAATGCATTGCGCTTGCGCACAGGACGACAAACCGTCAGTCGCCTGCAAGCATTTGTGGGCCACAATTCTGGCTGTCGACGCGGGCGGTCTGATTGCCGGCTCGATTCGTGCCGGGCACATTCCCCCATTTGCGGCCGAACTGGGGGGGGCCCCCATTCTTGATGAATACTGGGAACAGGATTCGCATCGCGACGTCTATACCCCGCCCGGAGGTCAGCGATTGCCGCGCTCGGCAGTGATGCTCGCCCCGCCCGTCACCGGGTGGAAGGCCCAACTCCAAAAGCTCAGCGAAGAAATGCACGTCGATGCGACAAACGTTTCGACGGCCGTCCGCGAGCGCGAAGTGTTCTTTGAAATCGACGTGGCCCAGGGACGCGACAAGCAGCAACTTCTCATTCAGACATCGCAACGTCAGCGCCGCTCGAACGGTCAATGGGGCAAGCGTAAACCACTCAAGTTGCGACCGGGCCATCTCGACGACATCGATCACGACGACGACCGTCGAATTCTGGCGTACCTGGCAGGCGGCGCCCCCGAACGCGCCGGGTGGATCGGGCAGCAGGTCGACGCGCCCGCCGGGGCGCACCGGTATTTTATTTCGCACAGCCTGGCAGAGGTGGTGCTGCCCCTAATGTGCGGCACCGGGCGCTGCGTGGTTCTGGGTGACGATGCCGAAAAAGCACGATCGCTTGTCTGGGATGAGGGTCCGCCGTGGGAACTGTCGATCGAAGTTGGGCGCAACGAAGCCGGCGATCAATGGCGCCTCGAAGGCCACCTGCGCCGCGAATCAGAAACACTCGCGCTCTCTGACGCAACGCTGGTTTTGCCCGGTGGCCTGGTGTTTACGCGCTCGCACGTGGCTCGCTTGCAGGATTTCGGCGCATTCGGGTGGGTCGAGCTGCTGCGCGTCGAAGGGGCGCTCGAAGTGCCGGCCGACGACGGACACGACCTGGTCGACCGTTTGCTCGATATGCCGCAGTTGCCCCGACTTGAGCTCCCTCCTGAATTGCGGCTGGCTGAAGTTTCTGCCAAGCCCACCCCGCATCTGACACTGCACACGCCGCGCGGAATTCGCTGGCAGCACGAGCGGCTGCCGGGCGAAGTGAGTTTCGAATACGAGGGAACAATCATCCGCAGTTCGAGCCCGCAAGGGGCCATTGTGCAGCGCGAATTCGGGCGCTGCATTACGCGCGACCGCGCCTGTGAAGAGGCCGGCTGGAACGACCTGTCGCTACTCGGCGCCCGGCGGCTGCTGAATGTGTTTCACGGCCGGTACGATGTTGAGATACCGGCCAAGGCGCTGGGCGCTGTCGTCCGCGGACTGTTTCGCCAGGGGTGGCAGATTCACGCCGATGGCAAGCAGGTGCATCAGCCAGGCCCGTTGAATTTCGAGATCAAGTCGGGAATCGACTGGTTCGAGCTCTCGGCCCGGGTGGATTTCGAGGGTCGGTTTATTCCCTTCCCCGAGTTGCTTTCGGCCTTGGCACGCGGCGATTGTACGGTACGGCTCGACGACGGCTCACTGGGAATCGTCCCCGAGGAATGGGTCAAACAGTATGGCCTGCTTTCGGGGCTGGGAATATCAGAAGGCGATCACGTTCGTTTCTCTCGCACCCAGGTCGGTCTGCTCGATGCCCTGCTGGCAGCACAAGAATCTGTCCGGTATGACGCCGGCTTCGATGATCTCAGGCGTCAAGTTCGCGAATTTGCGGGAATTAAAGTCGCCGACGAGCCCCCCGGTTTTGCGGGCGAACTGCGTCCGTACCAGCTGGCGGGTCTGGGTTGGCTCGAATTTCTGCAGAACTTCCGATTCGGGGGCTGCCTGGCCGACGACATGGGGCTGGGTAAGACGATTCAATTTCTGGCACTGTTGCAAGATCGCCACCGTAAGGGGCTCATCAAAAATCCTTCGCTGGTTGTCGTCCCCAAGTCGCTGATTTTCAACTGGCATCAGGAATGCACCAAATTCACGCCCGAGCTGACAATCGTCGAGTACACGGGGCTCGCGCGGGCGCGCCTTCGAAAGAAGCTGGCGCGGGTCGACGTCGTGCTGACGACCTATGGCACTGTCCGCCGCGACGTGCTGCATCTGAAGGAAATTGAGTTCGATTACGTCGTTCTCGATGAGGCACAGGCGATCAAGAACCCGTCTTCGCAGGTGGCCAAGGCGGCGCGGCTGTTGAAGGCCCACAACCGATTGGCGCTCACCGGCACGCCGATCGAGAACCACCTTCGCGATCTGTGGTCAATTTTCGAATTTTTGAATCCCGGCATGTTGGGGCGGGCGTCGATCTTCAAGTTGCACACCTCTGAGGCCACCGACGACGAGTCGCGTAAGCTCTTGTCGCACGCTCTTAAACCCTTCATTTTGCGACGAACGAAAAGAGAGGTCGCTCGCGACCTCCCCGAGAAGCTCGAGCAGACCATCATCTGCAATATGGGCAAGCAGCAGGAACAACTCTATATCGAGCTTCGCGATCACTATCGCAGTTCACTGCTGGGACTCGTCAAGAAGCAAGGCTTGGCGCGGTCGAAGATACATGTGCTCGAGGCGCTCTTGCGACTCAGGCAGGCGGCCTGTCACCCGGGGCTGCTCGACGAAAAGCACATTGACGACCCCAGCGCCAAGCTCGACGTGCTGGGGCTGCATCTGTCAGATCTGCTCGAAGAGGGGCACAAGGCCCTCGTTTTCTCGCAATTCACCAGTTACCTGGCACTCGTCCGCCGCTATCTCGATCAACGAAATATCGCGTACGAATACCTCGATGGCCAGACCCGCAATCGAAAAGAACGGATCGACCATTTTCAGAATGATCCGGCCTGCGGCGTGTTTCTGATCAGTCTGAAAGCGGGCGGCCTGGGGCTCAACCTGACGGCGGCCGACTACGTGTTTCTGCTCGACCCGTGGTGGAACCCCGCGGTCGAAATGCAGGCCATTGACCGGGCGCACCGCATCGGGCAGACCCGGCAGGTCTTCGCCTATCGCCTCATCTGCAAAGATACCGTCGAAGAAAAAATTGCCGAGTTGCAGGTCAAAAAGAAAGAACTGGCCGACGCCATTCTTCAGGCCGACAACAATTTGATCTCTGACCTGACGGCCGATGATCTAGAACTGCTGTTGTCGTAAACGGGTCGCTTGCGCAAGCCATTCGCTTGACGCACCCCGCGCGGCTGACCGATACTGGCGGGAACGGCTACTCCCCTTCTTCCCGTATCAAGTTCGGAGGTACGACTGATGAATGCTCGGCTTATGACGGTCGCCACGGTCTGCGGAATGGTTCTCGCGGCAATGATGCTCGCGCCGCAGCCGTCTCAGATTTCTGCCCAGACCGCTTCGGGGAAAGGCCTCTTTAGCACGCTCAGGGTGGGGCAAATGGTGGAGTACACCTCCGACCCCCTGGGTGCCGTGATCCGCACCTATGAGGAGCCCGAAAGCAAGCCCCTGATGCGCGCCAAAGTCAGAGAGATTGCACATGATTTCATCGTGCTCGAATTCGATGATAAAGAGGGCCTCGGGTCGCTGATCGAGTTTCGCGTCCCCATCTACCGGTTTTCAAGCATCACCCACGTCGGGAAGTCTAAAAACGCCGACCCGAACGCCGCGCCCGAAACGAAAAAGAAGAAGAAAGCCTGAACACAATTCAACAACGTCGAATTTCGCGTCGATTTCGGCACCAGCCGGCAATTCGCCAGACAAAATCGGGGCTCAGCCGGTACTCACTTCGCCACAGAATTGCCGTCAACTTGCAGGGCCCTGTTCGTGCTGCGTTTATCATTTCCGTCGGACGGCCCCCCTTGCGTCTCGCGCGGCAACCTGAGCAGGGGCAAAGCCTGAAAAGGGCCAGGAAGACAGCACGGCCTCTTTCGCCGCCGATCTTCGAGCCCGGGGCCCTCTTTAGCCAGGGAACATGACTCAGAAGTCGTCGGGTGCGTCTCGCCCCCTTCCAAGTTCGGTTTTTGCGGCGCGGTCGCCGAAAAAATGAGGCCGGTTGCAGAGCTGCGAGAGCGCCCCGAATTCCGTCGCCCCGCGCATTTCATTGAATCGAACCTAACGCCTTGCCCAATCATGCGTAGTGTTCGATTTGTGAGCGTGTTTTTTGAAATAAGACAGTAATGTTTTGCCTTGCGCGCTTTATTTGTGAGCTATGGTTGTACGTGCTGGACCACGCGACTGTTCTGGTCCCGTTACAGATCGAGGAATACGACGGAACCTGGCCGAATGGAAACGATCGAGACGAACGGCTTGAGCGGACCACAAACCGCGCTTCAGGGTCGGCCGGGTAGTCGAACTGCCGCCCCGACCAAGGATGAGGCCGGCAGTGCTCTGTGGGAGCTTCGCGGTGGTTTAACGCCGAATGCTCCGGTACAGCCAATTCCGATAATTGCTCAGCCCTTCTCGATCGGTCGCGATTTCGAAAGCTCACTGTCTCTGGCCAATCCCACGATTTCACGCCATCACGCCGAACTCATGCTGGTAGATAAAGACCTTCTTGTTCGCGATTTGGACAGTCGCAACGGAACCTACCTCAACGGCCGACGCGTGAAGACCTACGAACGGCTGCAGGATGGCGACATGCTCCAGTTCGGTGCGGCGCTCTTTACCGTTCATGCCAAAGGCGCGCGGGCCATGCCTCGCAGTCCTGCCGAACAGTGCGCGACGCAGGTCGAATTCGACATGGGCCAATATGCGCTGGCCAATCTCGAATTCGACCGACTATTGACCGACCCGGCGGTGATCCCCCATTTTCAGCCGATCGTGCGGCTCAATGACCGGCAGCAGGTGGGCTTCGAAGTGCTGGCCCGCAGCCGCCTGATCGGACTCGAAACTCCCGATGCGATGTTCCGGGTCGCGGTCGAGCGCGGTCTCGAAGTTGAATTGAGCGATTTGGTTCGCCGCGAAAGCCTCGCGATCGCGAAACAACAGGGATTACACGGCGATCTGTATCTCAATACACACCCCGCCGAGCTGCATCGTCCTGGGTTGGTCGAAGCCCTGCGTCAATTACGGCGTGACTTTCCCGAGGTCGGAATCGTCGTCGAAATCCACGAATCGGCGGTGACATCATCGCAGTCGCTCTCTCACCTGCGGAAACAATTGAAAGACCTCAACATTCGACTGGCTTATGACGATTTCGGAGCCGGACAGTCGCGGTTGATGGAGCTCGCTGACGTCCCTCCCGAAGTGCTTAAATTCGACATGCGCCTGATTCGCGGGCTGACACGGGCCCCCGATGAGCGGCAGAATATGCTCCGCTC